>JBBUBH010000102.1:0-2754 GCA_038078395.1 Patescibacteria group bacterium | reverse complement strand
TTCCAATTGATTATAAAGATTGATTGCGGAAACGGAAAGATTCAAATCGGTTTTTTTAGGCGTTCCTTCGGATTCAAAACTAAGATCAAGCTGTTCAGGGCTGTCCGCTTGCCCTGTTATTTTTTGGCCGTTATTCATCCAGCTAAATGAAAGCTCATTTGAATTCAAGACATTGAAAAAATAAGGCAGAGCGGTAAATGAATATTTTCCCAAAGACAGATTTTTGGTTTGATTTCTGGTGTCAATGACAACCTGCGGTTTGGCGGAAGTAACAGTAAATGTTTCATAAAGCGTTGAACCATTGTATTCAATGGAAATTCTTATCATCTGATCATTGCCATTGCTTATAAAATAGGCTGTTTTTTCCCCAATGCCCGATTTTATATTGGTTCCGTTTAATTCCCACCAGATTTTACTTTTTGATAAATCAACGATTTTATTATTAATTAGAAGATCAAAACTTGCTTCTACCGGCGTTGATTGTATCGGAAAAGATTTCCCCTGATAATCTGCCGGCGTATAATTAAGGGCTTTCCAAGAAATTATAAATTCGGGGGCAATCTGGGCAGAAACTGATTTTATAAGTCCAATAAGTCCAATAAGTCCAATAAGTCCAATAAGTTTTATATTATCTTTTTTCATTTTTAGATTAATTTATTTTGCCGGTATTTTTGCTTTTGCCAATTGAGTTACTTTTTTAAGTGGAGGGAATTTATCTTCGGCGATAGTAATAATTAGGGCAATAGTTCTGGCCGGAAGGGTGTTTAGTATTGGTATAAGCTCTATTCCGCTTCCGCCTAAAAACCAATTAAAGCTTACTCCTTTCATTATAAGCCAAAATATAATAATTGCCGATATTGTCTGACCGTAAAACCAGGCAACTATCGGGAAAATCGGTCCTATGGCCGGTATGGCTAAGCCAAGCGTTCCCAATGCTTCGGCGGCATCGGAGGAAAGCGTGAGGATCAGCATCAGGATTATTTCTATAACAGTGAATTTGCTTTCTGAAACCGGATTTGAAAGGACATCTTTTATCAAACCTTTTTTATTTATTTGTGAAGGACTGGGCTGATTTTCCGGCATTGTTATCTTTTTTATTTACTAATTGCTAATTGCTAATTACTAATTACTAATTTCTATTTACTATTTTTCCCTCTGTTCCAGTATTTGTTCCGGTTTAGTGGTAACGATTTTATCTTCCAAGAATGACGGAATAATTTGGATGGCGACATGATTTAGGCCGGCAAAAAACAGTCCTTCGCCGATGCGCGCTTCCAGAAGCAGGCTTTTCTCTCCTTCGGTAAGATTGAAAGTTTTTGAAATCATATCTATCATTGCCGGCGATTGCTTGAGAAGCAGCTGCAATGAGGAGTTAGTAATAATCGGTCTGCCATAAGGAGATTTAAGAAAGTCCTCCACGTCCTGCGTGATAGTGGAAACTCCCATGAAATATTTCCGGCAGCGCTTGACCAGTCCGAATAGAAATGTGGCGCCATCCTCATATTTCATGAGCACCCATGCTTCATCTATGATAAGCACCCGTTTTTTAAGATTGGCGCGAATAAGATTCCAGATGAAATTCAGGACTATGTACATAGCGATTGGCCGGAGTTCATCTTCCAGGTCGCGGATGGAAAAAACGATAAGCCGATTTTTAATGTCCACATTCGTTTGCTGGTTGGTGAATCCGGCATAACTGCCTTCCGTGAATTTATAAAGCCGTTCCGCTAAGCCGCGTCCGCCTTCCATATTCTGGAGAATTTTTTGCAGGTCTTCCAGGAGCGGCGGAACTATATTGGAAAAATCTTTGCCTTCCATTATATCGTGCGAGGCGTAAGTTTCTTTTATGGCGCGGTCCATAATCGCGTCTTCTTCCGGAGTTATTTTTCCGAGCATCAGTTTGAAAAGGCCGACCAGGTTTACGATATGGGACCTGAGAACATCTGATGGGTCTTCGTTTTCCGGTATGATTGGGATTTCAAACGGATTAATATGATGGTCTGAGGCGAGGGAAATTTTGAAAAAACTTCCGCCGACTGCCGAGGCCAGATTCTGGTATTCATTTTCCGGGTCAATAACAATAACATCAATACCCATCATCATAAGGCGGAGAATTTCCAGTTTGGTGGCATATGATTTGCCGGAGCCGGATTTGGCAAAGATGACCATATTGGCGTTTTCAAGGGAGAAACGGTCAAAAATAATCAGCGTATTGTTATGGCGGTTTATTCCGTACATGATTCCGTTATCGGAAGTCAGGTCTGCCGATGTGAACGGAAAAATTGAAGAAAGCGGACCGGAATTAAGCGGGGTGTAAATTGCCAGCTTGTCCTGATTTACCGGCAGAGTTGAATTAAATCCTTCCAGTTGCTGGAAAAGCGCCGGTTTCAGATAAATTAGCCGGCTTTCCAGCAGAGAACTTACATTATTTTCCAATTTATTCAGCTGTTCAATTGTATCGCCATAAATGGTGATATAAACCCCCAAATTAAAAAGATGTTCGCGGGATTGCTGGAGGGCGTCGCGCAGGGATTCAATATCCTGAAAAGCGGTTTCCAGAAGCGGATCGCGGACCATGCCCTTTCCTTGTCTTTCAATAAGCTGAGATTCCGTTTGGGCGGCTTTTTTCCGCAGTTTTCTAAGCGCCAATATTGTTTCCATCGGATGGATGACAATTGAAATATCCATAATTTCCGGCATATCGATTATTCCGGAAAACCAGCCGGAAGAAAGGTAGCGCGGATAAGAAAATAT
>JBBUBH010000101.1:0-6816 GCA_038078395.1 Patescibacteria group bacterium | reverse complement strand
GCAAGACAGTTTTGGCGCATATGCATAAATTCAGGCCTCGGACAGTGGAGCATACTCAAGAATGCCTTATTGGAATAAAAGGTTCCGCAAAAGCTTCAATTTATGATAAAGATAAAAATCTTATTGATAGTGTTATTTTGACGTCTGGCGACACGGTATCTTTTTTCAGGGGATATCATAGTTTGGAAGTTTTGGAAGACGGCACGGTTTATTTTGAGATAAAAAACGGCCCGTTTACGGGCATTGATGAGGATAAGGAATTTTTGGTTTAGTATTTAAATTAAAAATATAAAAATACCACGGTTATTTGTCCGCGGTATTTTTGTTTAACCATTTTTTTAATTTTTTAATATCTGCTTTTTCCAATTCTTGGCGTTTTTTGGGATTTTTACACCCCTTGCTTTTTTTTAAGATTTTAGCGAAGATATTTTCCGCCCATTTTCTGCCATAAAAATCTTCCCCGATAGTCAATGCTCCCACGATGCCATCAATGCTGTTGGCATGAGTAAATTTTAGAAGCCAATATTCCAAAGTTTCTTTTTTGAATGGAATAAATAAAATTTTATTTTCATTGTCATGGCGTCTGGATAATATTTTTTCTATTGGGATTTTTGCTGTCGCCGTAAACATAATTCCAATTTCTGACTGGCAGGGATTAAATATTATTTTCCGGCAAAAGATATTTGATAATTCTTTTGGTTTAATCCCTGTTTCTTCTTTTGTTTCCCGCAGGGCCGCGTCAATCGGATTTTTATCTTTTCCGATTTCCATTGCCCCGCCTGTTGTCATATGCAGTCCGCCCGCTTTGTAGTCCTGGTTGGCGTTTCTTAATGTAACGCCAAGCATTTTCTCTCCTTTTTTGTTTTTTGCTATTAGGATCATATCTACGGATACCGGAATCGGCCAATATTCTTTTTTGAATAATTTTCTGAATTTATCGGATCTTGAACCAATGATATCGCGATAGCTTATTTCTGGAGAAGCAAGGATTTCCACTGATTTTTCAGTTATTTTGAGTCCGCCAAGATGATATCTTGACGGCCGAGTGTCATTAGATCGGATTTTTAATCCTGAAGCAATTTGTTTTTTCCATTTATTTTTTATAAACTTTTCTGATTTCTTGTTTCTTTTTAGTAAACTGGGAATTTTTTTCAAAATTATTTTATCGGGATTAATTTTTCCCCAAAATAATAATTCAAAAATAAGTTTATTTTTATTTTCCATAAAAATATTACAGTTCGAGCTTTAAAAAGTTTTTTGTATTTTTTTATGAGTGGATGTCGTGGAAATAAATGGTATTCTAGAACTGGAACGCTTTATTAATTTAAGTTTTATCCCCATTTCTGAAGTTATTCTTCTGGTTTCTTTTTTGGCGGAATCATCATGATTTAGGACGAAAACATCTGGTTTTATTTTTGAAAGACATTCTGAATAATCGTCTTTTTTATTTTTAAAATTTTCCGTCAGTATTACCGTGTAATCGGCAAAATCAATCGCAGTTACCATTGCGGCTCTTAATTTTTCCGGATATATTGGGCGATTTTTCCCCTTAAGTATTTTTACGTTTTTATCAGAACCTATGCCGACTATCAGGGTATCACCAAATTTTTTAGCTTGTTCCAGAAAAAGGATGTGCCCGAGATGGAGCACATCAAAAGTTCCCATCGCAAACACGATTTTTTTGCCCTTCTGGTGTAATTGACTAGCAACCATTCCGGCTTTTTTATAACTTAATATTTTGTTGAAAATTTCTGATTGCATAATATTTTATTTTTTTCCGCCAGAGGCGGATCTTCCTTTGGAGGAAAAAAATTCTTTTATTTTTTTGCAAACTGTATTTATATTTTCATCAGTTAGGGTAAAAGCTGATGGCAGCCAAAGCGCCTCCGGCGAGAGGCGGGTGCTATTGGGGAAATTTATATCGGGCAGTTTATAGGAAAGTTGCCGGTGAATCGGAAGCCAATATTTGCGGCAGTCTATATTCTGATTTTTCAGATATTCTTCCAGTTCGTTTCTTTTTTCTGTCAGGATATCTGTCCATTGCGGCAATTCTTCTTTTTTTGACGGGAAAATGCGGATTTCCGGAACATCTTTTAAATTTTTTGCGTAAAGTTCATAATTCCTTTTCATTCTGGCTATCCGTTCTTTCAGATGAGTAAATTGTCCCAGTCCCATTCCCGCTTGCAGATCTGTCATACGGAAGTTATAGCCGATGGTATTATGTAAATCATCTCCTCCGGTGCCGCGGACGGGCCTGCCCTGATCTTTTAACGGTTTTAATTTTAAATATAAATTTTCATTATTTGTTACAATCATGCCTCCTTGTCCGGTGGAAATAGTTTTATTGGCGGAAAAAGAAAAGCATCCGAGGTCGCCGAAAGTTCCAAGTGATTTGCCGTTTTGTTTTGAAGTAAGGGCTTCAGCGGCATCTTCAATAATATAGAGACTATGCTTTTTGGCGATATCCAAAATAGTAGTCATGTCGGCGCCCCTGCCGGTGACATGGACAGGTATAATTGCTTTGGTTTTCGGAGTAATTGCCTTTTTAATCGCATCAATGGAGATTGTAAGATCCGCGGGATTTACATCAACCAGCATCGGTTTTGCTCCGCAAAGATTTACGGCATTGGCAGTGGCTATAAAGGTCATATCTGGGACAATTACTTCATCGCCATGGCCGATGCCCAGCGCTTTAAGAGACAGGAAAATTGCCACTGTTCCGCTGGTAGTTGCAACGGCGTATTTAGCTCCCACTAAATTAGAGATTTTCTTTTCAAGTTCCGCAACAAGCGGACCTTCATTTACAAAATTGGCATCCAGCGCTTGCCGGATGAATACATAGTCTTCTTTTTCCACTTTTGGCGTCCACCAAGGGATTTTTTTATTCGCCATAATTATTGAACAATTTTTGGTTTGGGCAGTGGTATGATAAATTTTCCTTTATATCCCAGTTTGCGCATTATTCCCATCAGTTCATCGCCAATATGCCATGATAAGACGAGAACATAATCAGACTGATTTTTTACGATTTCTTTTTCATCAACAACCGGAATATGTGTTCCCGGAGTATATAATCCTATTTTAGGCGAACCGCTTTTTTCTCCGATGTAATCCAGAAATTGATTATTTATTCCCGTAAATCCTAATAAAGTATTGGAACGCGCGGAGCTTGTGAGTCCGGCAATTTGCGCGCCTTCTTTTTTGCATTGCAGTATGAGCATCAGCAGATCATTTTTAGCTTCCACGGCTTGTGTCCTGAATTTACTCCAAAATTTAACATCATAGATTCCCATTTCTTCTTCTTGTTTTATCAGTTCTTTTACGCGTTCGCTTTGTTTTTGTTTGCCCTTCATGGCAAAAGCGCGGATTGACCCGCCCGCAGCCGTTATTCTTTCGGCATCAACCAGCGTGCAGCCGAAAGAATTGAAAAGATATTCCAGTGGTTTTAATGAATAGTATCTGAGGTGATCGTGATAAATTGTGTCAAATGCCGATTTTTCAGCGATATCCATCAAGTATTGCGATTCTGAAACGAAGACGCCGTCTTCAGCCATAAGGTCTTTAATGTTCGGTATAAGTTCTGCCATATTATTGATATGAGCAAAAACATTGGTAGCAGTGACAATTTTTGCCTTTCCGTATTTATCCGTAATTTCTTTTACGCTTTTTTTATTTATAAAATCCTGGACTGTGGGTATGCCATCTGCATTTGCTACATCTGCTGCGTCAGTCGGTTCGATTCCCGCCACCTTCATTCCTTTTTCTTTAAATCCTTGGAGCAGGGTGCCGTCATTTGAACCGATGTCGACAATAAGATCTTTGGAAGTCAGGCCATATTTTTCTGTAAGAAGATCCGCAAGCGAGCGGAAATTTCTGATAAGCATATTAGTGAGGCCGCTGCGGTAAGGATATTTAAACGGAAAGGCGATGGTTGGATCAATGATATAATCCAGCTGCAGGAGTCCGCATTTTGAACAACGGATAAGATTTAATGGATAAGTTATTTCGGCTTCATGCAGTTGTTCTTCAGTGAGATAGCTTGAAACCGGCAACTGATGTCCAAGCGGAAGCATTAATTCCAGATTTTTATTTAAACAGATTTGGCATTCGCGGACACGGCCTATGAGTTGAGATTTCATATATTGTGTAGTATTAATTAATTATTATTTAATATGTAATTATAACATTTATTTACTTAAGAATGTTATATTTTGGGTCATCATGAGGATATTTTTTATTACTCCAAAAGTTAATTTTAAGACCATTGGCGGTTCTCTTATTGAATATGATTTAATGATCAGAACTCTCCAGAAATTAGGCAATGATGTAACAGTAGTTACGGCATTTTCTTATGCCAATGCTATGACGGAGGGATTGCCGTATAAAATAATTGAGGAAAGCATAATGGCTAGGGGGTTGCTGGGCATACAAAAAGGAGTTTTTAAAATTTTAAGTAAATATTCTGATCAAGCCGATTTTTTTTATATTGACGGTCAGGTTTTTTTATATGGTGCCGGTTTATATAGGCGGCTTGGCGGTAAAACGCCGGTTTCGGCTTATTTCAACCGCGAACTGGTCTGTTGGCCAGACGGTGAAGCAAATTTTCTTTCTCAAAACAATATCTTTATTAATCTTAAAAAAACACTGCGTTTTTATATTGAAAAATATATTGGCACTCAGTTTGCGAACGGAATTGACCTGATGCTTTTTACAAATCCTTATCTACAAAGAACTTATGAAAAATTTGGTTTGAGACCGGGCGCGGACAGAGTTCTGATTTTCGGAGATCCTGTTGACCATTCCAAATATATGAAAGAACAGGGCATAACAGAGGAATCTTATATTAAGAGAAATAAAACTGGCGGCAGGATTAATGTTTTTTATTCAAGCCGTATGGTTCCGGGAAAGGGGTTTGATGTTTTGCTTACTGCTTTTTCTAAAATTAAAAATAAGGAAAAATTTAACCTGATTTTAGGGGGAACTGGTCCAGGAGAAAATGATGTAAAAAAAATGATAAGTAATTATCATTTAGGGCCCTATGTTGAATTATTCGGGTGGGTGCCGCGGGAAACTTTATACAGCTATCTAAAAAGAGCGGACATTTTTATACAACCACGCTGGCGTACCGATTTGACTTCAATGTCTCTGATTGACGCGATGATTTTTGGAATTCCTAGTATTATGCCGGGCGGCGGCGGTTTGCAATGGGATGCCAAAGACAGCGGTTTATATTTTAAAGATGGGGATTCCGATGATTTGGCGCGGAAAATTGAACAGTTGGGCGGGAGTTCGGAGTTGCGCGCAAAATTATCCAAAGCATGTTATGTCAGACTGGCTGAAAATGAAATGAATGCGGATTGGCAGATAAACAGATGGAATGAGAAAATGAAAGAAATTAAAATATTAAAATAAAAATGAATTCTTGCCCGATTTGTTCCGGCCAAAAAATTAAAGATTATCTTAAAAAAGATGATTTTAATTTTTTTTGTTGTCTTAATTGCGGATTTATCTGGGTTGATGTTTTCGGCGTCAATTTATCGGAATATTACGATAACTCCAATTATCTTCATGATAAAATTGGCAAGGGTTATGTTAATTATGAAGCTGATAAGGCGCCGATGTGCCCTGTGTATGTCGGACTTCTGAATAAGATAAAATTATACCGTCAAGGCAAAAAATTATTGGATCTTGGCACAGCAACCGGTTATTTTTTAGACATAGCTGGTCAGAACGATTATTTAGCCGAAGGCATAGAAATAAATCCTTCTGCGGTAAAAGAGGGAATGGCCAGAGGAAGAAAAATAAAACAGGCAGATATACTGAAAAGTGGTTTTTCTGACGGCTCTTTTAATGTGATAACAGCTTTTGATTTATTGGAACACTTGCCTCCGAACGGATTGGCAGAATATATTTTGGCAATCAGAAAAATGCTGGCAGCAAACGGCATTTTAGCCATTATCACCGTGAATACTGCAAGCTGGTGGGCGAAAATTTTTGGCAAAAAATGGCACACATTTCTGCCCCCGGAACATATCAGTTATTTTAATGATAGAAATATCAGATTGTTTTTGGAAAATAATGGATTTGAAGTTTTAGAAATAAAAACCGTGCATAAGATGTTCTCTTTGCAGTATATTTTCAATTTTCTTTATAGGTGGCAGGAATTATCCTTATGGCTGAGCACAACAAGATTTTTGGAAAAAAGGCCGTGGCTCGGCAAGCTTCCGTTGAAACTTTATTTAGGGGATAATATGATGGTATTAGCAAGAAAAATATGCCCGGTTAGTAGAACTGCGACCGATTTAACTTGATTTAATCATGATTTATATCCAAACAAGATTATATATAAAAAAGTTGTTTTAATTAAAACTGCTAATGTTAAATAAAAATCAGCAGTCGCAGTTTCACTACCGGGTATGACCAAAAAACAACATATTATTTTAGCAATTCTTTTGGGAATAGTCATGACTTTGATTATTAATTTAAGTCTGACTAAGGCCATAATTTTTGACGGTTATCTTGACACAAAAGAAATATTATCAGGCGGAGATTATTATTTATCTCTGGTTAATGAAAGTTCTAAAGGGAATTGGAATATGGGCAGTCCATTTATCAAAGAATGGGCTGATAAGGAATATTTATATCCGCCCTTAAATATCCACATTGCCGGGTTATTTAAAATGGTTTTTGGTTTGGATTTGAAAACCGCATCAATACTCCTTAGTTATCTGTGTATTTTTATAATAGCCATTCTGATAATAATTACTTTTCTTTTTGTTTTTAGATTCCATTATTTCGGTTATTTGGCGGCGGCGG
>JBBUBH010000100.1:0-2659 GCA_038078395.1 Patescibacteria group bacterium | reverse complement strand
CATAGCGAGGAAAAAATAAAAGAAAATTTCGGGCATATGCTGGAAGCGCTGGGAAGCGGCGCGCCTCCGCACGGCGGAATTGCTCCGGGCGTTGACCGCCTAATCATGCTACTTGAAAATGAGCCGAATATCCGTGAAGTTATGGCGTTTCCGAAGACCGGTGATGCGAGGGATTTGATGATGGACGCGCCGAGTGAGGTTTCCAAAGAGCAGTTGAAAGAATTGGGATTGGAAATAAAAAAATCAAAAAAATAAAATTTTAAATATGAATAAAAAAGAAAGGACATTGGTATTATTAAAACCGGATGCGGTGCAGAGGAATCTGGCCGGGGAAATCATCAGCCGTTTTGAACGTGTTGGTTTGAAAATAGTGGCGATGAAATTAGTTTTGCCGACAAAAGATCAGGCGTATGAGCATTATAGGATAAATCCGGCGCTGAAACAGGATATTTTGGATAAGCTGGCGGTTTTTCTTTCGGCAAGTCCGGTCGTGGCGCTGGTAATTGAAGGCAATAAATCCATTCCAATTGTCAGGAAATTAGTCGGTTCAACGGAGCCGCTGCAATCTGCGGTCGGGACCATCCGCGGCGATTACACTATAGATTCCTACGCTCTTGCCGATGAAGCCGGCCGCGCGGTTAGAAATTTAGTTCATGCCTCTTCCAGTGAAGAAGATGCGGAAAAAGAAATAAAAATTTGGTTTAATCCGAAGGAACTGGTCAATTACAGGACGGTCCGGGAAAAGATTTTATATGATGTCAATTTGGACGATATTTTAGAGTAAAATAAAAATCCCCCGCTAAGCGGGGGATCCTATTCAGAGTATTATTATTGTTATATATTGGTGCATTCCCAATTTTCCTCTTCCGCAGAAAGTGGAGCATCTTTTGATGTCGCAAGACGTGGAATCGGGAAAATTATTAGCGACGTATCCGGCCATTTTTTCAGTCAGGGCTTTGACTTCTTTGGCGATTTCAGGATTTGAGTCTATCAGCGCATCGATATCGGCAACCGGTTTTAAGGGAATAATAAAAAGTTGGCTGGTATTTTCATTATCTATGACAATCAGGAAATGCCTTGAACTAGCCAATTCTTTATTCCGAGGGTTTTCCATTCCGTATACGATTTGGCAGGAAAAGCAGGGTTCTTGCATATTTTCTCCTTACTAATGAGCTAATGATATGTTAATGAATTGAAAATGGGGTGTCAAATTTATACACATTTTGGAAGTTTTAGCGGATGTGAATATGGTATAATAAAAGAGTAAGATCCCGTTCGTTTTCCTGATCAAATTATTTTCAAAGGGATAGCGAATTGTTATGAACTGCGGTTTATAACTGAGCTGACCCACTTACTTTTTAGCAGGGAATAAAGGAACGGGATTTTATATTGCAAAAATAGCCCTATTGGGTTATTTTTAATTCAGTAATTTAAAAGCAGGAATGGGGGGGATGAATGATTCCAGAATGGCTGGTAAAAGAAAGAAGCTGGTTTGAGGAAACCATGTATATGGCGCATCCCACCCGCATGAAAGAAAGAGCGGAAGAATTAGAGGGTTATGTCTACACAAAGGGATATATGCCTTTTAATCCTTTCGGTTGCGGAAGATATAAGTATTGCGAAGGTGGGAGATGGGGAAGGCAAAAAGCGCTGGCTTTCGGCTTATCTCTTCAGCAGAAATTGTGCGGATGTTCCGGCGTATTGGGAATTTCTGAGGGCGTATTGGGAGAGATTCGCGACAGATTGCGCTGGGATAAAGAAAAAAATATCAGGGTTTTCCATGATGCTGGTTTTGATCCGATGTGGGATAGCGAATACGAAAGATTAAAATTAAGGTCGGAATTCGGTGATGTTTTTTCTGATCTCCGCGGCGAACACACTTTTATTCAATTGATCGGTCCGAGCGCGATCGGCAAGACTTATTGGATAAAAGAATTGAAAAAACATTTCGGCCAGCTTTTATTGAGAGTAAAAAATGTCACAACCAGGCCGTTCAGAGAAAAGGACGATGAAGATTCTTATTATTCAATCACTAAAGATCAATTTTTGACGGGCGTGAAAGACTTTAAATTTTTGGAAATTGATGATTATCTTAATGAATATTATGGATCTTCACTTGAAGAAGCAAAGTCGATTCTAAGATCTTGTAATGCCATTTGCGCAATGACTCCCAGAGGGGTTAAGAAATGGCATGAGTGCCGGTTTGAAATTAATCTTGTTTTTATTCTTCTTAAGCCTGTGTCTGAAGAGGTGTTGGCGCGCAATTTGGGATTAGGGCGCCGCGGAGAAACTGATCCGCAGAAAATAATGCAGAAATTGGCAAAAGCCAAGGATTTCGTGCTTCCTCCGGAAATCAATCATATTTTCGTTCCGATTACCGGCGATGATGAATATGACAGGCCGAAGATTTTTGATGCCGTAAAAGCTTTTATAAGATGAGCATAAGATAGCCCGCGCGTTGCGGGCTTTTTGTTTGTCATGAAGTGAAAATTCAGCGAACCTCGACGTAATATCGTGGCTAATCGCAAAGCCACTGAATTTCTACTTCCTGGTTTGAATAATGATTTTAATTGCCGTATTCTTTAATGAAAGCAATCGGGCTGTAGTATAGTGGTAGTACGAGTCCATGGGGTGGATTTAGTCTGGGTTCGATTCCCAG
>JBBUBH010000099.1:0-10052 GCA_038078395.1 Patescibacteria group bacterium | reverse complement strand
GCCAACTATATGGCAGCCATTCTGTTCCAAAAGCAAGCGGCAGTTTGCTTTGTTTTTCCGCCAAAAGCTTAATAACCTGAATATACAATAACTTCGCGGCAGATACCGGATGCGGCCTTAAAAGCCATCCCGCAATACCCCCGGCAATCACTGCCAAAATTTTTATCCAATCAAATTTTTCATCCGCCAACTGATGATTATTTTTATCGTTCAAATAAAAAATCATCGCCAGATATCTGACTGAATAAAAAATAACAAAAACACCCGCGATTAAAATCACTATCCAGAAATAATTCAAATGAAAAAAAACAAGCCCCGCGCTGACCAAAAAAACACCCGGCCAATTTCCCAGAGCCAGTAAAGAAAAAAGAAGCAAACTAAACAAGAAAGAAAGCGTTTGCGGTCTTACCATCAGAAATTGAAATAAAGCGTTAGGAACCGAAAAAAACATTAAAAATGGCCAAAGGAATTTCAATTCCAGATTATGGCGCTGCGCAATCCAAAAAAAACCGATCAATAATAATGCCGTAATGACCGTTCCGGCCAATTTAATCCCGGAAAACAAATTATCAAAATACGAAAAAGGAATCAGCAGAAAATTTCCCCCATACCAGAAATCGGAACCCAATAATCTTATTGAAGAAAAATATGTCCAAGGAAATCGGGTATCAAATAATGGGCCGGCGCGAAGCAGCCAGGCATCCCGGATATAAAACAAACTGTCCCTGTCCGGAATATTCGGCGACTGGAAATGCAGAAATCCGGCCACTGAAAACGCCAGAATCGCCATTATTAAAAAATGGCGGAATTTAATTTTTGTAAAAAACATCGGATAAAAAATTAGCTATTTTTTAATCTATCCACCTCTTCCTGTAATTGATTGTTCCGGGGATCCAATATCAGCGCCTCTTCGAAATATTTTAATGCATCAACCTTCCTGTCATTCCTCTCATAATATTGAGCTAAAATAATTTTCAATTCCGCATCTTTAGGATTAGATTGAATGCCCAAAAGCAAAATATTCTCGGCTTCCGCCGATTTTTCTTTATAAGCATATTCATACAAAGTTGCCAGCTGAATATAGCCATTGATATTTCCCGAATTATTAACAATGGCTTTCAAAAAGTTATCTTCTCCTTTTTTATAATCTTTTAATTCAAAACCGTAAAGATCACCGAGATTATTATAAAAAATATAATCGTGCGGCCGGATTAAACCGACAAAATTCCAAGCCTCAATGGCTCCCTCATAATCTCCCATTGATCTGCGATAAGCCCCTAAATCATACCAGGGATTAGGATAATCATAATTTTGTTGGATTATAGACATTATTTCATTTAATTTATCAGTAATTCGTTTTTTGGCGCTATCTGATAATTGATCTTTAAAAATAATTGGTCTTTCAATTATTTTCATAGCCAATGCCTTTAAATCCTGATTTTCATTGGCAACCGGTTCGGCAGAAATCTCATATTCTGCGCCTGGTTCTGTGATAATTCCGACCGAATTTTCTTGTTTTAGTAAGTTGGTTTGATCACCATTAACCATGGCCTTCTGGCCAAAATTAAACCAAAAATACCAAAAACCGCCGCCGATAACCGATAAAATCAATGCTAAAAATAATAATTTTTTTATCATATTTTAAAGCAAATATTAATTATTATCAGTATATATTATACTCTAAACGGAAAATTTGTAAATCCTGAACATCGGAAGATTATCATGACCATAAATAATTTCCACCGGCTGATTGCCCTGTTCCTGCAGCCATTTTTCAAAATCAACACCTATTGTTTTTTCCGTTTTAAATGGATTTAACAATGTATTTTCCGTACTCTGGATAAAATACAACTCAAAGGGATAATCATTTGGATTAAAATAACTTCGTCCTTGCTGGTTCAGAATCTTGATAAAATTTTCGGTATATAAAGCAGGAATATTATGATAAAAAAATCGGCGATAAAATATCCACTGAATTGTCGGCAATGCCAAATTATCATTATAAACCAGCATTATTAAATCCCTTTTTGCGTCTTTGGATTTTTTATCGGCAAATTTATAAATGATTTCATTCAAATGGATATTATCCGCTTCCGGAATAACTGCCGATTCTTTTCCTCTAAATTCCTCCGTTAAATAATTATCAAGTTTCGCTATACCATAATCCGATGCTTTTAAAAAATTTTTATTAACCGAAAAAAATAATTCTAAAATAAAAAATAATATGACAAAAATCCGCAATGCGCATTTAATCCGTTTATCGCCGAGAAAATTCCAGAACCGGTCAATTAAAAATGCCGCAAAAAATATCAGCGCCGGCCCGTAAAGCGACAAAAAACGATTTGCCGAACCTATTTTCACAAAAAGCAAAGTGGAAAAAATAAGATAAAGCCACCAAAAGGCATACGAACAGCGCGCCTCCGGCCTTCGGCCTTCGGCAATACGAAAGCGCCCATACAAATAAAATGAATAAATTAATCCCAAAAATGACACAAAAAGCAATGGTATTCCGTATAATTCCGTTATATTTTTCCAAATTTCCGAAAATGGTGATTGAATTTTACCTACTAGTCCAGTCCATTCGGGAGTATTTTGCCCTAAAAGATAAGCTATCTGAAGATCAAAATGTCCGGTAGTTTTATAAAGAAAAATATTATAGATAATTACCGGAGTAAATAGTAATAATGCCAAACCAAAAGCGGCGTATAATTGACTGACGACTAACGACTTACGACTAACAACAAAAAGATAAATAATATAGACCGGAACTATAAAAATACCGGTATATTTGGTAAGCGCAATTAATCCTAATGTTCCGCCAAAAAACCACCAATATTTTCTATTTTCTAAAAATATAAAAAATGAATAAATATTTAAAATAAGGAAAAACAACAAAATCGGTTCCAATAAGCTGGTCCGGAATATCCAGACCATCGCGCCGCTGATTGCAAATAAAAATCCGCTGAATAATGCCAATGATTCGCTAGAAAATAATTTCCTGATTATTAAATAAAATAAGTAGACCGAAATAACGCCGAGCGCGACTGCCGGCAATCTGGCAACAGAAAGTGAATCTCCGAAAATCCTGAAAAATATATTCTGGACAATCATCGCCATCGGCGGAAAATCGTGGAAAGACAGTTTTGTCCACCATGGAAGCGGCCCTGTCTTATACCAGTCAATCGGTTGGGTCTGGAAATTGGTGCCCAGATAATCAATATAACCGACTGAACGGAAGGCGTCCGCCGCTTCATCGCCGAAAATATCCTGATTCCAGATGCCCCAAAAACGCAATAAAAAACCCAGAATTAAAATACCAAAAAGAATATTTTTAGCGGTTAAATATTTTTTCATTATAATTATTACCAGATGGTGAGCGTCGGTCCGGTTATCGGAAAAGAGTTATTTTTTGTTATAACCGCCACCCTTGTTAAATCATTATAATCAAAAGCGGAAATATCGAAAACGGATTCAATATCAAGCTGAATTTTCGGCTTCAATTCGCCTATATTCGGAGTAAGAATAAAAGCGTATATATAATATGTTTCACCCGAAACCACAAGTCCATTATCGGATTTAGACGCGTCATAAGCCATCTTGAATTCAATAACTTTATTCACCGGAGTATCCACTGTCGCTACAACTTTATCAGTTTTTGAATTAATCAGTTGTATATTTGCAAGATTGGAATCGGCTAAGGTGCCTGTATTTTTAAATTTAATCCGCGTAATGCCGATTTTTTCATCTGCTATGAGCTTAAATTCATTTAAAATTTTATTACCATAAGTGCTATAAGTGCGCGACTGGAAAGTGCCCTCAATCTTTAATGTGCTTTCAAATGGATTAGGTAGGGCAGGAACCACGGCCGGAACTAAAGTCGCTTCAATAACCGACTCGGGAATCACCGGAATTGTAACTGCCGGAGTTGTCGGAGTTGAAGGCGTAGAAATTACTTCACTGGAAATTGCGGCTAATTTAGCGCGAGTAATCGTACCAAAATAACCGGCTGCCGGAGAAACTCCGTTCGCTGCCTGCCACTTTGCTAAGGATGCTTTGGTTAAATTACCAAAGTAACCAGTCACAGTGCTCATCCCGAGATAATTCTGTAAAGCTATAACTGCCCCGCCCTTGCTTCCAATAGTGAGGTTGCCGGAAGATAAAAGTTCGGCCGGAACAGATCTGGAAACATTTGAAGCTGAAACTTCGGTCAGCTGCGCCTGCAAAGCCTGAATCTGCGCCAACAAAGCGCTAATTTGCGCCTGCAATTCCTCCGCAGTCGCGCCTTGAACAACAATAGGAAATAATGTTCCAACGCTAAAAAACAAAAAAACTGCGACCAATAAACTGACAGATATCGGAATTTTTATAATTAATCTCATAATTATTAATTTTAACACAAAAAATTACAAATTGAATTTATAAACCGTAAACATCAACAAATTATTATAACCATAAATTATTTTAACCGGACTTAAATTAAACTGGCTGCGCAAAAAATATTCAAATTCTTCCCCTGAAGGAGTGTAAAAAGCCGGATTCAACGGAGTATTTTTGCTGGCTTTTACAAAATAAATCAAATAACCATTAAATTTGTCCGTGCCGCCGATTTTAAGAAAATTTTTAAACTGATCCACGCTTAAAACCGGAATGCCTTCGTAATAATTGCGCCGCGTAAAAAGCCATAATCTCGGGGAAAGAGCTACATTGGTGTCATGAATAATTAAAACCGGCTTTTCCATTGCCGGCAAACGCGCCGCATTATCCTTAATTATCTTATCTAAATGCGAATTGGGAGAAGATGGAATAGATAAGGAGCGCTGTCCATTAAATTCTCCGTCAAAATATTTATCCAGCGTCACTATGCCAAAATCAGGGAAAGTCCATAAAATACTCAATCCAAAAAATAATTCATACATTAAAAAACCAGCCACCAAAATTTTAAAAAGCAGTTCTCTATTAAATCTGGAAAAAAGATCATCAAAAAACAAACTAATAAGCATAACAGCCGGCGCGGCATATAAAGAAATAAAACGGAACGCCGAACCGACTGCTATCAGCATCAAAGTTATAAAAATAATATTCAGCAGCCAAAATACCGCAGCAGAATTATGCGGCTCTGATTTTTGAATATCTGATATTTCCGGTTTAAATCTTATTTTTAAATAAAAAACAGAATAAACCGCATAACCAATTCCCGCTATCGCCATCAGAAGAAACGGGATTGAATACATCATAGACAAATTGGAAATAATCTCGGAAAACGGATCCTGAATTTTTCCAAGAGAAGCCTGCCATTCGGGCGTCTGCTGATGGAATAAAAATGCAAACTGAAGATCAAAATGTCCGACGGTTTTATAAAGAAATATATTATAAATAACTACTGGGGAGAATAAGACCAGTGCAAGCCCAAAAGCGGCGTATAAGCGCCAATCTGACCAATAGGACTTATTGGATACATGGGATGTGCGGGATATATTAGACTCATGGGGCTTATGGTTTCTATAAGATTCATAAGATAAATAAGCCAGATAAATCACGTAGACTGGAATCAGAAAAAAGCTCGTATATTTCGCCAGAAAACTAAAGCCCAGAGTCAAGCCGAACATTAGGTAGTCCTTCGACTGGCTCAGGATAGAATTACGCGCAATTTTAAAAAAATAATAAATATTCAGAAGAATGAAAAATATCTGAACCGATTCAAATAAACTGGAACGGGAGACCCAGATATGAACCAAACTCACTGCAAACAAAAATGACGCCAGAATGCGGCTTAATTTATTTCTAAAAATTTTATCTGAAAGAAGATAAATAATATAAACGGAAAAAATTCCAGCCAAAGCGGACGGCAGCCGCGCCGCAAAAAGCGAATCGCCGAATAATTTGAAAGAAAAAAATTGCAACAGAAAAAACAACGGCGGGTGGTCATGAAAAGAAAGATGTGTCCACCACGGCAAAACCGGTAGATTCTCAAACCACTGGACCGGCGTTGTCTGGTCGTCATTATTCATATAATCCAGATAACCTATAGACCGGAAAGCAGTGAATCCTTCATCGTGATAAAATTCCGCCGAACCCAATCCCCAAAAACGCAAAATAGCGCCAAATAAAAGAATTGCTATTAAAAGATGTTTTTCGGTAATTTTGTATGAGAAAATAGTGAACATTTTATCTTAATCAATTTAAGGACATCGTCCCGCTAAGCGGGACGATGTCCAGACATAGATATCTTAACCAAAAACCAAATCCCCCGCAATGCGGGGGATTTTGGCTAATAATCTCTAAAGTATCTCAAGTACTCTAAAAACTATTTTTACTATTTACTAACCGTTTCGGTATCCATGTTCGGGTCTGTCAATCCAGTTACGCCACGGCCGTTTGTCCAATCAAGATTGTACCGATAATTAGCCTCATTTTCATTAGTAGAAGTGGAACGCGGCGACCAGATAAAGTCATCATTGGTATCACCATCAACTCCAAGTCCAGCCGTAGAACCAGATGTCAACATCAAAGTACCAGCATTAATTGGAAATGCCGCATCGCCTTCCAACTGGACTCTGAGAGAGTCAGCAGTATTTGAAGGAGCCGGTGTTCCAATAGAAGCTTTTAACTTGAACCAGCGGCTATCGCCGGAAAGAATCTTCAATGTTGTAGTGCCAAAACGGCAAGCAGTTGTCGGGTAGATTTCCACCAAAGTGCTGCCCGTTCCAAGATTACCCGGTCCAGACATAGCAGCATTGACAGCAGCATTATCACTCGCTGCTATTGTGTCACCATTGCAATTACCAACGTTGATTAATCCAGTAGAAGCCAAAACTGGGTCTGCTGAACCATAAGTAGGACTTGTATAGGCATAAACCGAGAACTTAGAAGTGGTTGCCGCGCCGATTGCAGTTGAGGAAGAAACGCTGAAGGTGAATTTCGCGATTGAAATATCACCATTCTTAGCTGTTACTTTCCACTTGTACAAAAGCACGTTATCTGAAGCCGAAGTAGGCATTACCTTTTCTGATGCAGTAAGAGCATCCTGAGCAAATTCCGGATAGGCCTTCATGATTCTTACTCCGGTTGCAGCAGTAGCCGCGCTAGTCGGAGTAATTGTCTGACCGGAAGAAACGCCTGTTCCATAGTTGGAAGTAAGGCCGCCACCGCCGTCATAATCAACCGCAACGAGATCGCCGGAAGCAGTCAAAGGACCAGAGAAAGAAACTCCAGCAAGTGTGCCCTTAACTGTCATAACTTTGGAACCATCTTTTGGAACAACAAAGTTAGAGATAGCGGAAGAAGTCGCCCAATCACCACTGGAGAAGACCGCCTGTCCGAGTTGAGTTGCTCCATCCCACAAAGTGACTAATTGTCCAACTAAGTCGCTCGGGGTATTAGAAGCAGCGCCGCTCATTGTAAGCGTAACCTGTTTAAGGTTGATGTCTTCCTTAGAAGCGCTGAACTTGATTCTAATTAATTCAACTACTTCTCCGGGAGCCGCAACTTTATATGAAGCAGTCACATCAAGAGAAGCTGTTAAAGTGCCGGCAGTTGCCGCTGTCATTAACTGGCCGATACCGTCATTATCAGTCACAGTTGCAGCCTGGCCGGAAGTTAATCCGGTCGGTGAAATTGTGGAAGCGGTATCATAGCCCAAACGATAAGAACCAGTAGCCGCGCTCTTCAAATCGCATTTAAGTGACAAGGTTTTGGAAGTGCCCTTAACAAGGGTTAATCCAGTGCCGTCAAAAGTAAATGTTGTTCCAGACGCGCGAGCTGTCGGGTTCACTATATTGGAACCGCTCATAAGAGCAGTGGAACCGTCGTAAAGTTTGCAATTTGTAAGATCGGTTGCACCGCCGCTGGCAACGTTATATTCCAAAGGCAATGAAGTTAATCTCAAATCCTCGCCAGAAGACGAAGTATCCAAGATGTATCTCGCAAATTCAAACTGATTGATACCAGCAATAATTGTCTGCGCAATCGGCACAGAACCAACGCTAAGAGTAAGCGCCGGGCCCTTAACAGTCATTTGCTGACCGCTAACAGCCGAGGTTGGGCTCGGAGTAATAGTTACTCCAGTCACTGAACCAGTGACAGTGCCGAATTTACTGCTTGGAGTTGTAGACGCCTTAACAGTATCGTTGTTCTCAAAATCGCCTGTTCCGGCCGCTAATTTACCAACCATTTTAAGATTGGTTAAACCAACCGGGAAAGTGATTGTATCGGTAAAGGTTATCTGGTCAGTTCCTGTAAGAGTTGTGCCTCCCACATCCAACGGACCGGCTAATACCTTCCCTGTCTCATCAACCAACTTGACATTGTCAAGACTGGAAGTATCAAGACCGGTAGTACCGGAAGCATCTTCAGTAAGTAAGAAGCTGAATTTCATACTGGCAACAGTAATTGGTTCACCCTTGACATCAACTGTCCATCCGCCTAACGGCTGATCAGCTAAGTTAAGAGCGACATTCTGCGCCGGCACTAAATTCCAAGAACTGACAGTTATAGTTCCAGAAGAAACTGTAACTTTTCCGCCGTTATACCATGGGTCTTCACTGTTAGTGAAGGCCGGAGAGGCATCGTCAGCGGCCGCAGTTCCATATTGCGGAGGAATAATGCCATAGCCGTAGGTTTCGCCTACCGCGTAAAGATCAGTCCTCTTGGCAACATCCATATTGATTGTTCTGGCTGAACCGCCAATAATGTCTCCTTTGATATAAACTTCTTTATTGAAGCCTTTATCAATTAAGAGACCGGAACCCGCGAAAGTAGTGGTGTAGTATTTCCCATCTGAGCTAACTGTAGCATCATATGGAACACCATCCACATAGGTTTTCATATTGGCTAAGTCCCCTGATCCGGCAGAACCCGTTTGATTCCAACGAATTGATTTTAAGTTAACCTTTTCGGTAGAACCGGCGGTTACTTTTATGGAAGAGAAGACATAACCATTGGTGCCGATTTCCTTGGTCTGAGAAGCGCCCGGATCCACTGGACCGCGAGCTACTGTTACAGAACCAATAGTCAATGTTTCGTTAACGGTATGGGTTGTGCCCGTCAATGGCAAAGCGCCATTAACTTTGGCAGAAGTATTAACAGCAGTGACCTGCAAAGCTATTGTCTGACCGCCCAAAGCTGCGATTGCTGCGCGGTTTGCGGCAACAGTCACATATTTAGTTGTGCCAGCTTTTACTGTAAAAGCTTCGCCGACATTAACTGTATGTTCGGAAGTCAGGGTCTTTTTCAAGCCCAACTGATTTCCTTGATCATCAAGCAAAATGACGCTTTCTAATGCGGCATCATCAGCGAGACCAACTCTTTTTGCAGTTATATAACTAACTGTCACATCCCCGTCACTGGAAGCTGTTAAAGCTAACTTTGTGAACGGAATTCTGGATGCGCTGCCAGGAGCCAAAGTTGCAACCGGCTGGTCTGCAGCCAAAGTGACTGTCAAACCGCTACCTGCTGGAACTACGACTGCTGGAGTTGTCGGAGTTGTTGGAGTTGTTGGAGTTGTTGGAGTTGTGACAACAGCGACAGCTCCACCAGCTAATTTAGCGCGAGTGATCGCGCCGAAATAACCGGCAGCCGGAGAAACTCCGTTTGCCGCCTGCCACTTTGCAAGCGCTGCTTTTGTGGCATTACCGAAATATTCGGTTTCATTGCCTACAGAACCAGCGCCGCTTGCTGACACCTGATATCCATTACCATTCAAATATTGCTGCAAAGCTTTTACCACAGCGCCTTTGCTACCAAGAGTGAGGTTCCCGGAAGACAAAAGAGCGGCTGGAACAGCGCTTGAAGAAGCGCCTACACCTGCAGTTAATTGAGCTTGTAATGAATTAATCTGGGCGAGCAAAGCCGCGATCTGGGCCTGTAATTCTGCTACGGTTGCGCCGTAGGCAGTCATAGGCAATAATGCGCCTGCGCCAGAAAGTGAAACAACCGTGGCTATTGAAACAACGGCTGTTGAAACTTTCGTGATTAATTTTTTACTCATAATTTTATTTTTTTGACCTTTCTCCTCCTTATCTAAACCATTCGACTGTTTAAAAATAAGAAGAAGT
>JBBUBH010000098.1:0-2691 GCA_038078395.1 Patescibacteria group bacterium | reverse complement strand
GTTTAATATAAACATAAATTCAAAACAATTAATCAAGTTCCTAATAAATTCAAAATGAAATATTTAGAGAACAATTCAAAATATGTTATCAAATCCATTGTTGTGGGCGGTTTTGGTGTTGGGATTGGCGGCGGGGTACGTTGCCCGTTTGTTTGTCGCTAAAAGGCGGGTTGATTCGGCCGAAAACCAGCTTAACGAACAGCTTGAGAAAATAAAAACTCAGGCCAAAGAAATAGTTCTTACGGCGAAGGAAAAAGCTGCGCAGCTTCTTGAAGAAGTAAAACACGAAGAAAAAAACAGGAAAATCCAGCTGGATAAGCTGGAAGACCGGCTTTTAAAAAAAGAGGAATCGCTTGAAAGGCAGCTGACGGATTTTTCCGTTCAAAAAATCAGCCATGAGGATAATTTAAAGAAGCTGAACGCCGAGAAAGCGGTTGTTGACGATCTCCGCGGAAAAATTATGGGCGAACTTGAGCGGGTTGCCAATCTTTCCGTCGCGGACGCAAAAAAACAGATTTTGGCGAAAGTGGAAGATGAACATAAGAGCGAACTTTTAACAGCGATGAACAAGCTTGAAGGCGAACGCAGGGAAGAAATTGAAAAGAAAAGTATGGAAATAATAACCTCGGCGATCCAGCGCTATTCGCGTTCGCATATTTCTGAAGCGACAACGAGCGTTTTCCAGTTGCCTAATGAGGATTTGAAAGGAAAGATTATCGGCCGCGAAGGCAGGAATATCCGCACACTTGAACGGCTTTGCGGAGTGGAAATTATTGTTGATGAAACTCCAGATACGATTGTTCTTTCTTCATTTGATCCGTTGCGTCGGGAAACCGCCAGGATGGCTCTTGAAAAATTGATTAAGGACGGCCGCATCCAGCCGGCGAAAATTGAAGAAAAAGTTGAAGAAGCGAAGCAGGAACTCAGTAAAAGAATGGTGGAAATCGGGGAAAACGCCGCTTTGGAAGTCGGCATTATCGGTTTGCCGAAGGAAATAATCCAGCTTCTTGGCAGGTTGAATTTTCGCACCAGTTTTGGGCAGAATGTTTTAATCCATTCAATTGAAATGGCGCATATTTCCGGCATGATTGCCGCCGAACTCGGAGCCAATATTGAAGTGGCAAAAAAAGCGGCGCTTCTTCATGATATTGGAAAAGCGATTGACCACGAGGTGCAGGGAACTCACGTGGAGCTCGGGCGGAAGATTCTGCAGAAATATAAAATTGACGAGCTGGTTATCAGGTCAATGGAATCGCATCATGATGAATATCCTTATTCAACTCCGGAAGCGTACATTGTGGCGGCGGCCGACATTCTTTCGGCCTCCCGGCCTGGCGCGCGCCGCGGCACGGTTGAAAATTATATAAAGCGCTTGGAAGATTTGGAGAAAATCGCCATGGGCTTTAACGGAGTGAAAAATGTTTACGCGCTTTCAGCCGGCAGGGAAATCAGAGTTTTCGTTGTGCCGGAAAAAATTGACGATTTTGGAGCTTTACAGATGGCGAAAGACATTGCCCATAAAATTCAGTCCGAATTGCAATATCCGGGAGAAATAAAAGTGAATGTCATCAGGGAGATGCGGGCAGTGGAGGTGGCTCGGTAGTTTTTTCAAACTAACCAGCATACTTTTATGAGAACCGGCGTCGTCCGCTTCCAGCGAGCGGACGCGCCTACGCCTCCCCAGTCGGACTCGCTTTCAGCGAGACCAAACTCCGGCTGGGTCCGTAGTTTCTCCAAAAAGCATGCTGGTTAGTTTCATAGTTTATTAAAAACAACCTCCGCTTGGTTGAGATTGATAATAAAAACAATTAGTGTAAAATTGTTTTATGAAAACTTTCGCATTTATAGACGCCTCAAATCTCTTTTATGGAGGAGAAAAGAGTTTGGGTTGGAAAATAGATTATAAAAAACTTTTAGGATATCTGAAAGAAAAATACGGCGCAAATGGGGCTTTTTATTTTGGCGGCGTTGAAATACACAATTTCCAATATGATTACCAAAAGAATGAAACAGTGCCGTTGAAAGATTTAGAAAAACATTTAAATAATTTATTTAAAGATAAAGCTAAAGAATTAAACGAGGCGGAAATTTTATTAGTTGGCAGACATTTACAAAGAGTGAAGTTTTATGTCCGACTTGATAAATTTGGATACAACTTATTCTTAAAGCCGGTGAAGTTATATAACCAAGAAGATGGTTCAACTAAAAGAAAAGCAAATTGCGATGTAGATATGGCATTTCACTTAATGAAAGAAAAAGATAATTTTGATAGGACGATTATATTATCTGGTGATGGAGATTTTCTTCCAGTTCTTAAATATTTAAAGGGAGTTGGAAAAGAAGTTATTATATTAGCCAGAGGTGAAAGAACCGCTAAAGAGATTAGGGTGTTTGCGGGTAGTAATTTCAGAGATTTTGAGTATCTTGAAACAAAAATCACTTATCAGAAGCAAAAATAACGAAAGGCACCCACGAAGGATGCCTTTCACGTTTAGTAATTTTACTATAACAGATTTATTGCCTTCGTCAATACCTTAAAGTCGGAAGCCAATCTTTTGGCGCCTCCGAAGTTGCCGCACAATAAATAATAAAAACTTTTTAATTGCTTAATAAAAATCACCTTTACTTGGTTGGAATGCTGGATTCAAGCTCCTAACGCAATTTTTCGACCCGTTAATAATTCATAAAATT
>JBBUBH010000097.1:0-2832 GCA_038078395.1 Patescibacteria group bacterium | reverse complement strand
AATAAATCAAAAAAAATCCTTGCCTTATTTAATTGTTGCTTTAATATGTCAATAATACCCGTAATATAACAAACCAAAATTTAAAAATCAAAATGCAAAATTCAGGTATCCGCTTCCAGCGGAATAAATCAAAAAAAATTAAACAAATTATTTTAATATTTTAAATTGTCATTTTTCATTTTGATATTTACATTTTAAATTTTTACTATGATAAAAGGAAATAAAAATCCAAAACTTCAACTTAACGAAATCCAGCTCCAAGCAGTCCGGCACGGAAATGGCCCGCTTCTCATTGCCGCCGGCGCCGGTTCTGGAAAAACCAGGACGCTCACCAGCCGCCTGATTTATTTGCTGGATTCCGGAATAAAACCGGAAAATATCATTGCTATCACTTTTACGAATAAAGCCGCTAACGAGATGCGTTCAAGAATAACTTACAACTTACAACTTACAACTGACAACTATCCGTTTATTGGGACATTCCATTCCCTCGGCGCGCGCATACTGAAAAAATGGGCCGAGAAAACCGGACGCACCGGCCAATTCACAATTTTTGACGATGAAGATTCGCTCGGAATAATAAAAAATATCCTGAAAGAAATGGACATATCCAAAGACAGATATAATCCGCTCGCCATAATGTCCAAAATTTCCAGAATAAAAAACGAGCTGATTGATCCGGAAGAACTGAAATCCGAAAGCGCCTATGACAAAATAACGATGGCTGTTTTTGAAAAATACGAAAATACGCTGAAAAAAAGCAATGCTTTTGATTTTGACGATCTGATAGAAAAAACAGTCGTCATTCTCCAAAAAAATAAAGAAATCCTGGAAGAGTACCAGAATATGTGGGAGCATATTCTCGTTGATGAATTTCAGGACGTTAACACAAGCCAGTATGCGCTCATAAAGCTCCTTTCTGGAAAACACAAAAATCTTTTCGTCATCGGCGACGACCAGCAATCAATTTATGCGTTCCGCGGTTCAGATTTCCGCATTTTCCTTAATTTTGAAAAAGACTGGCCGGGATCCGCAATCATCAAACTGGAAGAAAATTACCGGTCAACCCAAAATATAATAAAAGCGGCTTCCCAATTGATAAAAAACAACAAACACCAGAAACCGAAAGAGCTTTGGACAAAAAATCCGGAAGGCTCGCCAATTTTCATCACCGCCTTTGAAGAAAAAGAAAGCGAAGCATGGGGAATAGCCGAAAAAATCATCCAATTGCTCCAAAAAAATGAACTGCCGCAAAATATCGCCGTCATATACAGGACCAACGCGCAATCCCGCGCGATTGAACAAGCGCTTATACGCCTGAATGTGCCTTATGAAATTTTCGGAGGGCTGAAATTCTACCAAAGGAAAGAAATAAAAGACATAATTGCCGGGCTGCGCTATGCTTTTAATCCAAAAGACATAGCCAGCATTGAACGGCTGTCAAAAAACTTCAATAAAGCAAAGAATGAAATAATTCTTAAGGAATTGCCGCGCCTGAAAAACGAGCTTTCTATCGCGGAATTAATAGCATATTTCATTGAACAAACTGATTACGTTGAATATCTTGAAAAGAATTTTAAAAATCCTGATGAACGCCGGGAAAATATCAAAGAACTGGCAAGTTTCGCCTCCACCTTCGGAAATGCCCACGATTTTCTGGAACAAGTGGCGCTAATGAGCGCAATTGACGGCCGGCCGAAACTAAAAAAAGAAGCAATAAAACTTATGACAATCCATTTGGCAAAAGGGCTCGAATTTAATCATGTTTTCCTCATTGGAACATCCGACGGACTGCTTCCGCATGAAAAATCTTTATCCAAAAGCGATGACCTGGAAGAAGAACGCCGGCTGATGTATGTCGCCATGACCCGGGCGAAACAAAATCTCAATCTCAGTTTTTACGGCCTGCCTTCGAGATTTTTAGGCGAGCTTCCGCCGGAACTGATTGAATTCAAACAAGCAACCGGCCGCGGAGAAGAGCCAAGGGATTGGGATGATGAAACTATTTATATAGAATAATGCCAACCAACGAACATATGCGAACACTGTAAACAAAAATTATACACAAAGAATTATCCTATAAACTCGTTGGTATAGCATTTAAAACCAAAGATTTATTAGGAAGATACGCATTAGAAAAACAATATGCCGATTTATTTGAAAAACTTTTACAAGAAGCGGGGATTAAATACGAAAGGGAAAAGAAAATTTCAAAAACTGGCGACGATATAAATAAAGCAGATTTTATTATTGAAGATTCTATAATTATTGAATTTAAAGCAAAATCATTCGTAACCAAAGAAGACTATTATCAATTAAAAAGATACTTAGAGTATACTGATAAAAAGCTTGGGCTTTTAATAAATTTCAGGCAAAAATATTTGGCACCGAAACGAGTGCTAAATTCTAAAATAAACTGATCGTTCGCGGTGTTCGCATAAGTTCGCATTTTTCGCATTATGTTTAAAAAATTGGGACAGCATTTTCTCATAAATAAATCCGCTATTAATAAAATAGTGTCAGCTTTGAATTTACAGCCAAATGAAACAATTATTGAAATCGGTCCCGGCAAAGGAGCGCTGACTTTTCCGCTTATAAAAGAATGCGAGAAAATCGGCTGTAAAATTATTGCGGTTGAGAAAGACCCCACTTTAGCTGAAAGGTTTAAGGTTCAAGGTTCAAGAAAAAATTTTGAAGTTATTGAAGGAGATATTTTAAAAATTCTAAAAACAATTCCTTCAACCTATAACCTTACACCTTACACCTATAAACTTATAGGAAACATTCCCTACTACATCACCGGAAAATTATTGCGCCTCATAGGCGAACTAA
>JBBUBH010000096.1:0-4640 GCA_038078395.1 Patescibacteria group bacterium | reverse complement strand
CCCCGCTTTTGCGGGGGAGGCGCACCTTGATAATTTGACATTTCCGAACTGGTGCCCGGGGCGGGAGTCGAACCCACATGCCTTTCGGCGCATCATCTTAAGTGATGTGCGTATGCCATTTCGCCACCCGGGCATATTTAATTGTTTTGTCCCGACGATAAAATTTTGAGGCCACGGTCGGAATCGAACCGACGCATAACTCTTTTGCAGAGAGTTGCCTTACCATTTGGCTACGTGGCCATATCTCAAAATTTTATATCGGGATCCCGACTTCTTAATTCTAAATTAGAATAGTGCGTCGGGACAGACCACCTTGCCTTATCCCGCCCACCGCCTTTGGCGGGACCCCGCTCTAGCGGTGGTAAGCGGGACTACCAGGCCTTTTAAAAATATTAATCTTTCCCTTCTTTTTTTTCAATCTCTAAAAATACCCTTTCCACTTTTGCCGCTTCCCGTATTCCATAATCAATTCTAAAAGAAATTTCAGGCATCGGCTTGATATTTATCGCTTTTAAAAGAAGGTGGCGCAAATGTTTCCTATTTTTAACCAGTATTTTAAGAACTTCTTCGCTTTTTTCCGATGGCAACACTGAAATATCCACATTAGCATTATCCAAATCCTTTTGCACTTCAACGGAAGTAATCGTCACCAAATCTGCCGGAAATTCCAATTCTTTTAAAACCACTTTATTTAATTCGGATTGTATTAAACTCTCAACCCGCTGATGCCTTTGATACATATATAAAATTCAAAATGTAAATATCAAAATGAAAAATGACAATTCAAAATGATAAAATAATTTATTTCTTTAAATCTATTTCGCTAAAAACGAATACCAAAATTTTACACTTTAATTTTTAAATTTAACATTATTTATTTAATAATTTATCGCCTGCTTCAATTTTAACATTTGTTTCAAAAACCAGCCCGCATTCGCTTCCTTCGTTCACGACAAAAACATCTTTTTTATTCTGCTGTAAATTAACTATCTTGCCATTTCCAATTGCCTCGCCGGCTCTCTGTATTTCAAAACGGGATTTATTTTTGAGCTGACCCCTGATAACCTTTCCACCGACTGTTTGTTTATTGGCTCCCCCGCTGAAAACCGCCAAAATTTCCAATTCGCTTCCTGTCTGTTCCTTGTCTATTTCCAAAGAAATCTTCTGAACGTCTTCAACTAATTTATAAATTATTTCATTTGTGATGATAATAATATTATGCCCGCGGGCCAAATTTTCCGCCGCCTTATCCGTTTTTACCTTAAAACCGACAATAATCGCGCTCAAAGATACAGCCTCATTGACATCGCCATCAGTGATATTCCCGACAGAACTGTCCATAATTTCTATTTTTTTATCGCCATTAAGGGGCGAATTTTTCAAAATATCAACGAGCGCCTCCAAAGATCCGGCAACATCGGCTTTCAAAATAATTCTGATAATATTTTTATTCTCAACGCTGTCTTTTTTTGTAAATATGCCACGTTCATTCTTAAAAGCTTTTGTTCCGGAAAGATCGCCCTCGGATAAATCGCCCGCTTTAAATTCTTCCCCGATCTGGGGCAAATTTTCAAAACCCAAAACAACAACCGGGCTTGAAGGAATAAATTTATCAACCGAATGGCCTAAAAAATCTTCCATCATCTTTATTTTTCCTTTGGCAGTCGCGGTCATGATCATATCTCCTTTTTTCAAAATTCCATTTTTTAAAATCACCGTAACAGTACTGCCGCGCCTATTATCCATTTTTGACTCCAAAATAATGCCTCTTACCATTTCTTCCTGATTATATTTTAAATCTTCCATATCAGCGGTGAGCAGAATCAAATCCAACAACTCATTTATTCCCTCGCCGGTTTTTGACGAAACTCCCTGATAACTGACATTTCCACCGGATCCTTCAAGAAAAACATCATTAGACATCAAATCATTCTTCACTTTTTCAATATCGGCGCTTGGCTTGTCAATTTTGGTAATCGCCACAACAAAAGGAGTTTCAGAAACTTTCAAAACCCTGATAGCCTCCTTTGTCTGGGGCTTTACCCCCTCGTCGGCCGCCACAACTAAAATTGCGACATCGGCGACATCCGCTCCGCGGATGCGCATTTTTGAAAATGCCTCGTGTCCAGGCGTGTCAATGAAAGTGATTTTTTCAGTTTCTATTCGCATGGGCGCGTTCGCATTGCCGGAGCCGCTAGGCGAAGGCGCGCTTTTCATATGCGAAATTTCATAAGCCCCGATTGATTGCGTAATACTGCCAGCTTCTTTCGCCGCCACATTGCTCTTGCGTATAAAATCAAGCAAACTGGTTTTGCCATGGTCAACATGCCCCACAACCACCACTACCGGCGGCCGCTTTATAACTTTTGCATCTTCATTATTCATATGATTTCATAAAAATAACAAAAAATTATACAAAAAGCAAATTGAAAATATCCCCGAAATATTCTACTATAGAGATATGGCTAAATTGGATATTTCTAAAAGGGCTAAATTTCCGATCAATAAACAAGGCTTGTTTATTAAAGATTGCGCGAAAAGGTTAGGGGCGTCCAATAATCAAATTGCAAAATTACTTAACGTAAGCGCGCGCACGATAACAGACTGGAAAAGAGAAAAGTTTCTGATAACTTTTCAAGCCGCAAAAATACTCGGCAAAAAAAGCGGGATTAAATTACCCGGTAATTTAAAATCAAAAGACAAATTTTGGTATACAACCAAGGGGGCATATAACGGCGGGCTTGCGATGTATAGAAAATATGGATGTGTGGGGATTGATCCGGAATATAGAAAAAAGAAGTGGTTTGAGTGGTGGAAACAAAGGGGAAAATTTAAAAATCATCCAATATTAAATAATCCGCTTCCCATAAATCAACCAATAAAATCAGAGGAGTTGGCTGAGTTCGTCGGCATTATCTTGGGTGATGGCGGTATTACCAAAAATCAAGTTACTATTACCCTACACCACGTAGATGATGAGAAATACGGCAAATTTATAATTAAACTGATAAAAAAATTATTTAGCGTAAATCCGAGTATATATCATAAACCGAAATATTCAGTCAATAATATAGTTATTTCTAGAATTAAATTGGTTAAGTTATTAACAGAAAAGTTGGGGTTAAAAATAGGAAATAAAATCCGACAGCAAATTGATATTCCCCATTGGATAAAGGCAAATAAAAATTATCAGATTGCCTGCATCCGGGGCTTGATGGACACTGATGGTTGTTTAGTAATACATAAATATAAAGTTAATAGAAAACAATATTGTTACAAAAAATTAGATTTTTGTAGCGCTTCAAAACCACTCATTAAATCAATTATGAAAATGCTAAAAGTATTTGATTTTAGTCCTAGATTAAGTCATAATGGCAGAAATGTTTGGATTGATGGTCAAGAAGAGGTAAAAAGATACTTTCAATTAATCGGCTCCAATAATCCCAAACATAAGAAAAGATTATTAAGGTGAGGTGGGTGAGCGGCTGAAACCGGCAGGTTGCTAACCTGTTATACGGGTTTAAATCCGTATCGAGAGTTCGAATCTCTCCCTCACCGCAGTGACTGTGAATTTAATATTAAAAAATATGAAAAATGAACGTCCGCCGAAATTCCCAATTAAAAAATTTGAAGAAAGAGAATGGAATAAAGAAAAATTATATGCAAATATTTTATCTTTAATAGAGGAAATAGAAGAACAATTTAACAACGAAAGCGGACAAGACGACAATAAAAAAATATCCCGCCCAAAAATAAATTGGGCTGAAAAATATGAAAAATTAAGGGAAATTACCGAACAGTCCGGTTTATTTTATGAAATAAAAGCGATTATTTATGAAATGATGGAATATCAATCTGAATTCGGCGCCCCGGATAAAAATAATGAATTGATCCATTGGGACGATATAAAAATTAAAATAAAAGAAGCGCTCCATTAAAAATAACCAGTCCTTTAATAAAAAATATGGAAAAACAATTGAAAGAAATTTCTTGGCAAGCGCCGGAATTCAAATATGAACACAAGGATATTTCCTGGTATTGGCTAAGCATTATCGTTACCGGGCTCATAATATTACTGGCTATCTGGCAAAAAAATCCGCTTTTCGCCCTATTTATCGCCATTGCCGAGATAATGATTATATTCTGGGCGAAAGAATTTCCCAAAACGCTTAATTTTAAAATAGACGACAAGGGGGTGCATATTGATAAAATCAAAACTTACGATTACGATGATTTAAAAGGATTCCATATCATTGAAAAGGAAAACATCAGCGAGCTCGTCTTAAAAACAAAAAATCGGCTGCATCCGATAATAAAAATAATCATAGCGAAAACAAACATTGTTGAAATAAAAGATATCTTGAATGATCATCTGCCGGAAATTGAATACGAAGAATCGTTAACTGACCACATTGATAGATTATTGAAATTTTAATCCAAGACAGAAATGCGCCCATCGTTCAACGGACAGGACGCAAGATTGCGGATCTTGCAATTGAGGTTCGATTCCTCATGGGCGCACAACGCAAGGCGAGGTTCAAGGGACGGTGATTCCCGACCTGCCAATGCGACCGAAGTGGTCGCAAAAAACAAAATAATACAGCAAAAAATTCTGTATAACTACAGAATTTTTTGATTTT
>JBBUBH010000095.1:0-1466 GCA_038078395.1 Patescibacteria group bacterium | reverse complement strand
GGAAACATTCCCTACTACATCACCGGAAAATTATTGCGCCTCATAGGCGAACTAATTACCAATTACCAATTACAAATTACCAATATTATTTTAATGGTCCAAAAAGAAGTTGCTGAGAGATTAGCGGCTGAACCGCCACAGATGAATTTATTAGCCGCCGCAGTCCAATTTTGGGCAGAGCCAAAAATTCTTTTCACCCTCAAACCAGACGATTTTACCCCACAACCGGAAGTAAATTCGGCAGTAATTAAGCTGACAACGAAAGTTGTCATCCCGACCGCCGAGCCGGGATCCAGAAAAGAAAACTTGGATTCCCGCCTTCGCGGGAATGATGCGGATAAAACGGAAAAATACTACAAACTTATCCGCATCATTTTTAAACAACCCCGGAAAACCATTTTTAATAACCTGAAAACCGGACTTAAAATATCGCCGGAACTCATAGAAAACAACCTAAAATCGCTTGAAATTGACCCCCAATCCCGCCCACAAAATCTCTCTATTGAACAAATAAAGGAACTGGTTTCAATATTAAAACTAATATAACAAATAATTCACCGGCAATTAACCCGGAATTATTCTCCTGCCAGCACCAGCGTTCATCCCGTCCTGCGCGGGATGCCGCTTACGCCTCATCCTGAAAATTTTTGCTTCGCAAAAAACCAAGCTTTTCAGGACTCCGTAGTTGCCGCACGGAGAACAATTCCGGGTTTTTATAAGCATTTACAATAGGTAAGAATTGTCTTTTGCACGGAAAAATATTCAAGAAAACAAAAACTTCTTCGAGGATAACTCGGGCTGCCTGCCTGCCGGCAGGCAGGGCTACGGGGTCTATTTGGCCCCGCTAAGCAGGGCATTATAAATAAGGCGGTTAGCTGAGAAGATGTTTTTGTTTGAATAGCTCGCAAAAAGATAATCTGAACGAAACTTATACACTTCATAAGCTTGGTTTAGCTGTTTTAAAAAGTGTATAATTTGAATAAGCTTTCCTTATTATAAGAACCATAGAAGAAAGCTTAAAAAATGATTAGAATCTTACTTTCTAGCATTATTTTGGCCCTCGGAATATCCGGAGCAGCTTTTGCATTTAAAAATATTGATAATCCATTAGCTTCCATTCCCGATCGAACAACTGAAATAAAATCAAACAATAAAGTTGATTTAAACCAGCCGTTCAAACAAGCTGAAAAGCCGTTGGCGTCGGCAAGCCAATCAGCCAGTGATTCTAAAACGGAAATTCCAACCGATTCCAGCCAAAACAGCGGCAATCTCACTGATTTATTCGTCCAAAAAATAAAAAATGAAATTCTGCAAAATAATCCCCAAGGCCCGTCAACTATTGGCGGAAAATCCCAAATCCAAGTTCCCGACACGGAAGAACTGACAACGAATTTCATAAACGAAGCCCAGGCAGAATTCAATATCCAGGATTTTATTCCGGAAATAAAAGACGGAGATTTAAAAAT
>JBBUBH010000094.1:11301-13383 GCA_038078395.1 Patescibacteria group bacterium | reverse complement strand
GCTCTTCGGCGCCATATGAAGCGGCTCAGCTTGCTGGCGCAGGCGAAGAAGAAGACGCAGACGCAGCAACCGCAGGCGGCGCCGATCCAGTCCCAGCCGCAGCTTCCGACGCAGCAGTAGCGTATTCCCCCATTCATCGGTTAATCCGGCGGATGGGGGAATTTTTATTTTGGCGAGTTTTAAAAAGAAAGCTATAATTATAAATAAGGTTTTAGATTATAGATTTTAGGTTAAAGAAATTTCTTTAACCTTTAACCTTTAACCTTTAACCTAAATTAATGATCTATTCAATAAAAGGAAAATTATCAGCCAAGCAGGAAAATTATTTTGTGATTGAAGTCGGGGGGGTATCTTTCAAGATTGTTTCATCCTTAAATGATTTGCGCAGCGCGCCAGCAGTTGGTGAAATAGTCAGTTTATTCACCTATCTCCATGTGCGCGAAGATGTTCTGGAGCTTTATGGATTTTTATATAAAGATGAATTGGAATTTTTTGAAATGCTTATCGGTATTTCAGGAATAGGTCCAAAATCAGCATTGGGAATTTTAAGCGTTGAAAGCGTTGATAAATTGAAAGCCGCCATTGCCGAAGGCCGGGCGGAGCTTCTGACTAAGGCGTCGGGAGTCGGCAAAAAAACCGCGGAGCGCGTTATTTTAGAATTGCGCGGAAAATTAGGGCGCGAGGGAACGGGACAATTGGTTGGCATTATGGAATCTGATCAGGATATTACAGAGATTTTGGTTAATCTTGGATATACGAAATATCAGGCAAAAGATGCTTTATCCCAAATCGATTCTAAACTTATAAAAATTGAAGAGAGGATTAAAGCCGCATTAAAAATATTAAAAAAATAGTCCCTCACCCTTCAAGAATAGGCAATTCAAAACGAAGCTTTATATAAAATAAATAAAAATATGAATTACATAGTAAAAAGGTCTTTTCAATTAATAATCAAGAATTGCAATAGCTTCGCAATTCTTGAAAGGTGAGGGATGGAATTTTTCCGTTCTTTGTATCATTACTCGCTTGCCTGGCTTGGAAGCTATATTTATGGCCGTCCATCGCGCAATATTTTTGTCATCGGAGTTACCGGCACCAAAGGAAAATCAACGGTTATTGAAATTATAAGCGCAATTTTAGAAGCGGCCGGCAAAAAAACCGCTCTTATATCTTCGGTCCGGCAGAAAATTGACGATGCCAGTTGTTCGAATATGACGGGAATGAGTATGCCGGGCCGGTTTTCCATCCAGAGGTTTTTAAAAGAATCCGTCCAAAGCGGATGCGATTACGCCATTATAGAAGTCACTTCTCAGGGAATTCTTCAGCATCGCCACAGATTTATTGATTTCGGCGGAGTCATCATAACTAATTTGGAGCCGGAACATATAGAAGCGCACGGTTCTTTTGAAAAATATCGCGCTAGCAAGGCAAAATTTTTCAATGATGTGGCCTTGTATTCGGAAAAGATGCCAAAATTATTTTTTATAAATAGCGATATGAGGGATTGTTGTTATTTTATGGAAGCGGTTAGGGAAAATGGCAAGGTGATTTTTTATAATAAAAAAGATGTTATGGAATTAAAAATAAAGACCAAGCTTATCGGTGAATTCAATCTTGAAAATATAGCCGCCGCTATCGCTTTCGCTCGTTCCATGAATATTGATTGGGAGACAATAAAAAATGCCATTGAATTATTCAACGGTGTTCCTGGCCGGCTGGAATTCGTTCAAAAAATTCCTTTTTCCGTAGTCATTGATTACGCGCATACCCCCGATTCATTGGAAAAAGTTTATAAAACACTAAAAAGTCATAAAGTCCCTGGCTGGACAGTCAAAAGTCAAAAGTCAAAGCTGATTTGCGTTTTGGGATCGGCCGGCGGAGGAAGAGATGCTTGGAAACGGCCGGTAATGGGAAAATTGGCGGCGGATTATTGCGGACAGATAATTTTGACCAATGAGGATCCGTTCAATGAAGATCCGGAAAATATTATCAATGAAATCGCAAGCGGCGTTCTGGAAGATTCTAAAAATAAAATTAAAATAATCTTAGACAGGAAAGAAGCTATAAGAATGGCGATAAAAT
>JBBUBH010000094.1:0-11201 GCA_038078395.1 Patescibacteria group bacterium | reverse complement strand
CATACCGGGCTTTTGCCGAAATTAGTAAGAGAGGGATTTACGGGTAAAGTTTATTCCACTCCTCCAACAAAGGACTTTGCCAACCTTCTTTTATTAGATTCTGAACATATTCTTTTACAGGAGTCGGAATGGCGGAAAAAACCGGCGATTTACAACGTGCGGGATTTGGAAGAGCTTGCGACTTATTGGGAGGGGATTCCTTATCATCAGGAAATACAAGTCGGGCCGTTTAAAGCTGTTTTTTATAATGCTGCGCATATTTTGGGTTCGAGTTGTGTGTTAATTGAAGCGGAAGGAAAGAGAATCCTTTTTTCCGGCGACTTAGGAAATAGTCCGGCGCCGATTATCGGGAAAGCCGAGACATTTGAAGAAGTTGATTATTGCGTGGTTGAGTCAACTTATGGCGACCGGCTGCATAAAAGATCTCCTGATGGGATTGTTGAAGATGTTATTGAAGACACGATTAAATCAGGAGGAACGCTGATGATTCCGGCTTTTGCGATGGAACGCACTCAGAAGCTTCTTTTTGAAATCAATGAGCTTGTGGAAAATGGCCGGGTGCCTAAGATTCCGGTTTTTTTAGATAGTCCATTGGCGATAAAAATGACAGCCGTTTATAAGAAATATCAGGATCATTTTGACGAGGAAACAAAAAATATATTAAAAGGAGATGGTTTGATTTTTGATTTTCCGGGACTTAGGAAAACTTTAAATACCGAAGAATCTAAGTCAATAAATGATGTTCCTCCGCCGAAAGTCATTATTGCCGGTTCGGGAATGTCGCAGGGCGGAAGGATTCTGCATCATGAAAAAAGATATTTACCCGATCCCAAAAGCACAATTTTATTTGTCGGTTACCAGTCAAAAAATTCTTTGGGAAGAAAAATAGAAGAAGGGGCGAAGATTGTTAAAATTCACGGTGAAGATGTTCCAGTCCGATGCAAAGTTGTCGCAAGCGATGAATATTCCGCCCATGCTGATCAAGGCCAATTATTAGAATGGCTTTGGCCGATGCGCCTTAATTTAAAGAAGGTTTTTGTTGTTCAGGGCGATGAAGAGGCGAGTGGCGCGCTGAAGCAGAAAATAGTAAATGATTTGGCAATTCATGCGGAAATTCCGGAAATCGGGAAAGCGTATGAATTGTGATATAATCTAATTTATGGCAATAAAATTAACCCGCAGACAGCATTTAAAATATAAAATCTGCATTTCTGGAGCGGCGGATACCGGCTGTTGCGATATCGGCGCCGTTGAAGCGGCTGAGGAATTTGGCCGTGAAGTTGCCCGGCGGGATATGGTTCTCGTAACCGGCGCCACAATTGGCATTCCTTATTGGGCGGCAAAAGGCGCCAAAGAAGAAGGCGGAATCGTTATTGGGCTTTCTCCCGCGGCTTCTGAGGCGGCGCATACCAAAACTTATCATTTGCCGACTGATTATCATGATTTGATTGTTTATACGGGTTTTGAATATTCCGGCAGAAACTTGCTTCTTACCCGTTCTGCCGATGCGGTTGTGATTATTTGCGGCCGCATGGGAACTTTAAATGAATTTACCATTGCTTTTGAAGATCAGAAGCCGATTGGCGTCTTGGAAGGCACAGGGGGGACAGCTGATGAATTGCGTGATATTGTTGGAAAGATGAACCGTGGGCCCGGCAGGATTATTTATTCTAAAGATATAAAGGAATTATTGGATAAATTAACAGAGGAATTGGAAAAAGATAAAAAGGTCAACGGCCGGTACGGTCGGGGCTAAAATGGTCGAATATTATTAACACCTGACAATTGACATGCGACAATTGACAAAATTTTTCGGTCAAAAGTCAAAAGTCAAAGGTCAAATGTAATTTGTATGTTAAAAAAATTATTAAGAATACTTGGTTTTTCCAAGAAAGTTGCAAGGCAAGATGCTCCAATAGGCGAGATTACGCATTTTTACGGTAAATTGGGAGTGGCTATAGTGAGATTTAATCGTGATATGGCGGCAGGAAAAAATGTGACTTTTCAGGGAGCGACAACTGATTTCTCCCAGAATATCGATTCTATGGAATTGGATCATAAGTCTGTTTCTTCGGTTCCAAGGGGAAAAGAGGTCGGCATAAAAGTCAGTAAAAAAGTTCGGGAGGGGGATAATGTTTATCTTAATTAGAGATTAATGTCCGGGCGGGAAAGAATTCTGGTATTTTGGGTCATTCGGGCTGGCGGTGGGATCATTCAGGTCTTAAGTCGGAAACTGCCTTCCTGCCGGCACCGGCATAGCCGATTTCCAGCGAATCGGCTTGCCTACGCCTCATCCTGATTTTCCTATCGGAACTCGAGCAAATCAGGATTCCGTAGTTGCCGCACGGAAGGCAATTTCCGGCTTTATAGATGGAGGCGATGACCGAAAATATCAGAATTCTTTCTTTAATAAAACCAAGGCGTATCCGGAGTTAAAATTTAAAAATGTCTGATTTATTTAAAAATATTTTAGCGCCCGCAAGCATTCTTGCGGGCACTATTATTGGAGCGGGAGTTTTTTCTCTGCCTTTTGTTTTTAAAGAGGTCGGTCTTGCAACCAGTTTTTTTTATCTGGCATTTTTTTGCCTTATTTTTATCTGCGTTTACCTGTTTTATGCCGATATCATCGTGAGAACTCCGGGAGAGCATCGGTTTATCGGTTACGCGGAAATGTATTTCGGCAGATTTGGATTTTGGTCGTCTATACTTATAGCGCTTTTTCAATTATTGCTTGTTATGGCGATTTTTTTGATTCTCGCGCCGAGTTTTTTGAAATTGATATTTAATGGCGGAGAATTTTTGTACCCGTTTGTTTTTTGGTTGATTAGCTCCATCGCCATTATGTTCAATATCAGGCGCCTGGCCGTTTTGGAATTTTTAATAGTGTCCGGCGTTTTGGCTATTATGGCTGTTATTTTTTTCCTGGGAATCGGAAATTTTTTGCATTCGCCCATTTCATGGGGAACCGTTGATATTTCCAAATTTTTAGCTGTCGGGCCGATTTTATTTGCGTTGGCCGGGATTTTGACGCTTCCGGAATTTATAAGTTATTTCCGCGAGGCGAATATCCCGCTTTCTTTTATTAGAAAATCATTATTTATTGGCGCAACAGCTCCGGCAATTGCCTACGGCGCGTTTGTTTTAGGAGTTTTGGGACTGTCCGGGTCGGTTTCAGAAGACGCGGTTTCCGGATTAATCGGCAATGCGCCATCGTATTATTTGGCTCTGCTTGGCATTTTGGGATATCTGTCTTTGACGAGTTCTTATATTATGGTCGGGATGAATGTCAGAAAAATGTTTAATTATGACCTTCATTTTCCTAAGTTATTGAGCATGGTTTTAGTTATTTTTTCCCCGATATCTTTATATTTATTTGGATTTAAAAATTTTATCGGCTCGGTATCTTTCGTGGGGTCGGTTTTCCTTCCCTTGGAAATAATTTTTATAATTTTTATGTGGATTAATGCCAATAAAAAGCTGGTAAATCCGCCGATTTTTGTCGGCAGACTTTTAAAAATGCTGATTCCGGTCTTGCTTGTGATATTTTTCGCTGTTTTATTGGGAGTGGTATATTAGAGTCTGTTAATAAATAAATGAACGATTTGGAGGCATAAGATTTGAGCTGATTTCAAGGCACGACGACGAAATAGTGATATAATCACATTGAGGAGGAGTAACACAGAAATCAGCCAAAGATAATGCCTCCCCAAAGGGCCATAATTATTTTAAGCTGCGACATCGTCGCTCGTCGGAAAGGCAGCTCAAGTTGCGATTTCCTCCTCGCTCCTTGTCTCGCATTAAAATCATTAATGGCAAATTCGTTCAGTTATTTTTTAACAGACTCTTAATTAAACATATGTCTAAATCATTAAAACAAAAATCCAAAAAATTCATGTCGCCAAATGCCCGGCATGGATACGGGAAATCCGATGGCGGGGAAAAGGGCCTTGTAATCTGTCCGGAGTGCAGAGCGGCTTATTATAAGAAACGCTGGCGTCATAATGAGGCCTATTTTAAAGGCAAAGAAACCGCGCCGGTTAATTTTATGCTTTGCCCGGCTGATCAGATGATAAAAAACCGTCAATATGAAGGAAAAGTTGTTGTCAGGAATTTTCCGGAAGATCTGGAAGGTGAAATTATTAATTTAATAAAAAATGCCGCCAATCTGGCTTATGAAAAGGATCCGATGCACCGGCTGATAAGCGTTGGAAAAGTTGGCAAAGAACTGATTGCGTTTATCACTGAAAATGAATTGGCGGCAAGCATAGCCAAGAAAATCGGCAATGCTTATAATAAAGCGAAAGTTAAAATATCTTTTTCCGCTAAGCCGGAGGGCGTGGCGCTGGCAGTGGTTGAATTTTAAGACATTGACAAACTGTAATACAATATATTACAGTTGATTATATGAGGAATGTAATAAATATATCTTTACCGGAAGAATTAAGCAGGGTTGTTGAAAGGGCTGTTAAAAAGGGAAAATTCGCTACTAAAAGCGAATTTTTCCGCAATCTTTTACGGCTATGGGAAGAGGGAAAATTATTTTCCGATTTACAGGAGAGTGAAAAAGAATTTAGGGCCGGAAAGGGCAGAAAACTTCGGTCATTGGCTGATTTGCGGTAATTTTTGCGTATGGAAATTTTTTATTCCCCTAAATTTAGGAGGCAATATAAAAAATTGCCGCTTTCCGTTAAGAAACGAGCCGAACAAATGGAAAAAATATTTAAAGGCAATCCATTTAGCTCCAAATTAAAAACTCATAAATTAAGCGGACAATTCAATAAATACTGGTCATTTTCAGTAGATCATCAAAATAGGGTTATTTTTGAATTTTATAAAAAAGATATAGTAAGATTTCATTTAGTCGGCGACCATTCAATTTATGATTAGATTTTTGTCCTCGTAGTTCAACGGATAGAATATCTCCCTCCGAAGGAGGTGATGGCCGTTCGATTCGGCCCGAGGGCACAAAAATAATTATTAAAAAAATTTAAATTTTATGAACAAAAAATCCTTGGCAAAAGTAAAAGTTTTAATTAATGGCTACACAACGGCTGATTCAAAAGAAGCCGATGAGGAAAAAACTTGTGCTACGATTACTTTAATTAAGGATGGAAAGCTTGTTATGGTTATTGACTCCGGAGTTTTGGAAAGTCGCAAAATGCTTATTGATGCGTTAAAAAAAGAAAAATTATCCCTGGAAGATGTAAATGTTGTGGGTTTGACGCATTCTCATATTGACCATTATGCGAGTGTCGGCATGTTTCCAAATGCGAAAATATTGGAATTTTACGGATTGTGGGATAAAAACAAGTGTGATGAATGGAATGAGTAGTTTACGAATAATATAAGAATTATTAAATCTCCCGGTCATGATAAAACCGGAATAACTTTTTTGGTAAAAACCAATAAAGGAATTATGGCTGTTTGCGGAGATGTTTTTTGGAAAGAGAATTATCCTAAAAATGATCCCTATGCTGATAATCCTAAAAAATTAAAAGAAACCAGAAAGAATATTCTTAAATTAGCTGACTGGATTGTGCCGGGGCATGCTGGAATGTATAGGGTATTGCATTAAATAAAAATCATTATTTATGAAATTCATAGCCGACCTGCATATCCATTCCAAATATTCCCGCGCCGTATCAAAAAATATGGTGCCGGAGGAGCTGGACAGATGGGCGGATGATAAAGGAATTTTAGTGATGGGAACCGGAGATTTCACTCATCCTGGCTGGTTCAGGGAATTAAAACAGAAATTGGAATCTGCGGAACCGGGGCTTTTCCGTTTAAAAAAAGAATATAAATTACCGACAATAAAAGGGACTTTTGCCGATACCCGATTTTTGCTGTCGGTGGAAATTTCCAGTATTTATTCTAAAAATGGCAAATGCCGTCGGGTCCATAATATAGTTTTTGTTCCGGATTTTGAAACAGCGGAAAAAATAAACAAACATCTTTCTTTTATTGGCAATTTGGCGTCCGACGGTCGTCCGATTTTAGGATTGGATTGCGAAGAACTCGCAAAAATTGTTTTTAATATCAATTCGGAAGCGGTAATTGTTCCGGCGCATGCCTGGACTCCATGGTTTTCAGTTTTCGGTTCAATGTCGGGATTTGATTCACTTGAAGAATGTTTCGGGAAATATGCGAAAAATATTTTTGCCATTGAAACCGGATTATCAAGTGATCCGCCGATGAATTGGCGCGTGAAAGCGCTGGATAATATCGCTTTGGTTTCCAATTCCGATTCGCACAGCTTGTCGCGGATCGGCAGGGAAGCGAATGTTTTTAATGCCGAACTTTCTTATGAGGGGATAATGGATGCGATAAGAAACAGTCCGCGAAGCCGTCAAAAGTCCATAAAGTCCAAATTCTTGTATACAATCGAATTTTTTCCGGAAGAAGGAAAATATCATTATGATGGCCATCGCGCTTGCGGAATTGTTTTTTCTCCGGAAGAAACAAAAAAACATAAGGGGATTTGCCCGAAATGCGGAAAGAAATTAACTATCGGCGTTGTTTATCGGATTGGCGAATTGGCCGATAAGGGCCGGCCGGAGGGCTATAAAGACGCAAAAAGAATTCCTTTTAAAAATCTCATTACTTTGGATTCTATTATCGGCGAAACGCTGGATGTGGGAAAGGCGTCAAAATCGGTGATGAAAGAATATGCGAAATTGATAAAAGAATTCGGTTCGGAATTTAGTATTTTAATGGATATTCCCGCAAAAGAAATAGCTTTGGTTTCAAGTTCGGAAATCGCCGAAGGAATAGATCGCATGCGCCAAGGAAAAATAACAGTCATACCAGGTTATGACGGAGAATTCGGGGTTGTTAAGATTTTTAGCGGGAAGGATGGGAAAAAGTAGTCAAGAGATTTATTCCTGTTATAATTAGAGAAATGGAATTCAAACTTATTAATACATCTTTTGTATTTTTAATCCGGCATCTTTTTATGCGGATTGCCGATTTTTTCCGCCATTGGTATTGGGACGGGCTTTTAAAAACCGTGCATTGGTTTTTGAATCTAATGGAAAGATTGGACAGGATTTTTGCCCTCAGGATTACCGCTAAAAATTGGTTCCAGCCGCTTTATCGGGATTTCAGCATTATCGGGTATGTTTGGGGATTTATTTTTAGGACTATAAGAATGATAATCGGATTGATTTTTTATTTAATTTTATTCCTTATTGCCCTTTTTTTGTTTTTGCTGTGGGCGGCTATTCCGATTTTTGTAATTTATAAGATTTTTAACAGCATATAATTTATGGCGGAACAGAATTTATATTTTAAAGATTCGCGTTTTGAAATGACCCATTTTGGGAGATTTTTTGTCAGGTTGGTTTTTTATTCGGCTTATGGCTTGATTATTGCTTCTTGCGCCACTTTTCTTTTATCAGATATTGCATGGCTGCGTTGGCTCGGTATTTTATTGTTCTTAATTTTATTGGACAGGGCAAAACATTTTGCGCAAGCGAATAAAGTTCTGGATGAGAGCATGTCCGGAGATATAAATTTAGCCGATTATATCACGCCGGCAAGTTTTATGGTTCTTGAATATGCTTATGAGCGGGCGCTGGTAACCGGCGGAAACTTTTATCTTTTTCTTTTGAAGCGCTTAATAGACAAGAAAAATATCCGTGAAGGATTAAAACGCATTGATCTGGATCTGGAGGAGGTTTCCAATAAAATAGACGATGAGTTGAATGAGAGTTTAAAAGTTGACAAATATAAAGGGGAAAAAGAAGCAATAAAAGAAAAATTATTGGATGAAATTGGAAAAATTTTAAAAATATCTTTTCAAGAAGCGCTTCTTGACGACGACGGGTTTATTGATCCGCGGGATTTATTTGCCGCTTTGAGTTATTGCGAGAGCGATGCCGTTCTGAAAATTTTGAAATTTTTTAATATTGACGCCGGTGATTTGCGGCAAGCCCTTATTTTTGGCGAGTATCAGTATAAATTTTGGATGCCGTATCTGCCAGTTGATTTGGGCGGTTTTGCGAATAGGCCATATAAAGTCCGTCATAGGATAATGAACCGCGCTTGGACGGCCAGGCCGACGCCCGTCCTTGATCAATTTAGTATTGATATGACTGATCTCGCGCGGACAGGAAAAGTTGGATTTCTGATCGGCCATCACGATGAATATGACAGAATGGTTGATATTCTGGCGCGTCCGTCCAGGCCGAATATCCTTTTGGTGGGCGATCCGGGGACGGGAAGGGAGACACTGGTTAATCATTTGGCTTTTAAGATAGGCAAAGATGAAGTTCCATCCGAGCTTTTTGACAAGCGGCTTGTAATGCTGCAAATCGGAAGTTTGGTTTCCGGAGCGGAAATGGCGGAACTCCAAAAACGGATTAATTCCATTATTGAAGAAATTATTCAGGCCGGAAATATTATTTTATATATTCCCGAAGTCCATAATCTGGTTAAAACTTCGGCAAGGGCCGGACTTAATGCTGCCGATATTCTTTTTCCGGCGATTTCTTCCAGCGCTTTTTCAGTTATAGGCGCCACCAATCCGCAGGAATATAAAAGATCGCTTGAACCGCAGGTTGATTTCGTAAAATCTTTTGAAACTATAAATGTTGAAGAAATATCCGCGGAGGATGCGACAAAGCTTCTTGTTTATGATGCGATAATTTTGGAAAGGCAATATCGCATAAAAATAACTTTTGGCGCCGTAAAGCAGTCGGTAATGCTCGCTTCAAAATATTTCAGGGACAAGCTTCTTCCGACAAGCGCCGAGGACTTGCTTAAAGAAGCTCTTTCAGATGCGAAAGGCAAGGGAGATAAAATTCTTTCAGCTGACGATATTATTGATATTGCCCAGCGCCGGGTTAGCATTCCTCTCCGCCAGGCAAAACAGCTTGAAGCGGAAAAATTGCTTAATATGGAAGCGCTTATTCATGAGCGGTTGGTTGACCAGGAAGAGGCGGTTAAGGCCGTTTCCCGCGCGTTTAGGGAGTATAGAAGCGGCTTATCAAGGAAGGGCGGGCCAATTGCTTCTTTTCTTTTTGTCGGACCGACCGGTGTCGGAAAAACAGAACTTTCAAAAATACTTGCCAGTATACAGTTTGGATCTAAGGAAGCGATGATCCGTTTTGATATGTCCGAGTATCAGGAAAAACAGAGTATTTTCCGGTTTATTGGTTCGCCTGACGGCAATATGAGCGGCGCTCTTACGGAATCGGTCTCACAGAAACCTTACAGCCTGATTCTTCTTGATGAATTTGAAAAAGCGCATCCGGATATTTTGAATCTGTTTTTGCAAGTTTTTGATGACGGCAGATTGACGGATAATCTTGGCAGGGTGGTTAATTTTGAAAATACGGTTATCATTGCCACCAGCAACGCGCATTCCAATTACATAAAAGAAGAAATTGAAAAAGGCGCGCCGATGGCGGAAATAAGCGGGAATATTAAAAAGAAATTAACCGAGTATTTCCGGCCGGAACTGATTAATCGTTTTTACGATATAATTGTTTTTAAGAGTTTGTCGCAATCTGATATTATAGAAGTTACAAAAATACTTCTAAAAGAATTTATTGATGATTTGAAAGGAAGCCATGGAGTAGGCATCGGTTTTTCCGATGAAGCGGTTAAAAAAATATCAGAATGGGGATATGACCCGGTTTTTGGCGCAAGGCCGCTTCGCGGAGTGATTTCTGAAAAAATTCGGGGAGTGCTGGCAGAAAAGATTTTAAAAAATGAAATAAGCAGGGGTAGTAATGTCAAAGTAGAATTAAGAGGGGAAGAATTAGAATACATAATATGAGGATTAACATCAACTTTCCTTCAATAAACAGAATAGTCAAATTTTTTATTTTCAGCGACCTTCTTTTGTGGGTCGGTTGGGGTTTTATTGACCCGCTTTTTTCCGTTTTCGTGATAAAAAATATTGAGGGCGCCACTCTTGTTTCGTTGGGATTTTTGGCGACCATTTATTGGATGGTTAAGGGGGCGCTTCAGATACCTATTTCACTGTTTTTGGATAAAACTGACGGGGAAAAAGATGATTTTTACGCTTTGATTCTTGGGCTTATGGTGAGCGGAGTTTCGGCATTTATCCTGATGCTGGCAAACAACATGCTGCAAGTTTATTTCGTGCAATTTTTAAAGGCTGTCGGGTTTGCGCTTTATATCCCTGCTTGGACGGCTATTTTTTCAAGGCATCTTGATAAAGAACATACGGCTTTTGATTGGGCATTTTCCAGCAGCGCTGTAAGTTTTGGAATCGGTATTGCCGGCGCTGTTGGCGGGACAATAGCCAGTTATTTCGGATTTAATTTTGTTTTTCTGATTGTCGGGCTTATGTCGCTTGCCAGCGCCATCACACTTCTTTTTGTTCCGGACCTTATTTTGCCAAGAAAAACACTTCAGGAATCAAAGATGATGGATCATATGCAGGCGGGTATAAAATAATCGCAGTTTTTTCAATATATGACTAATGAGATTATCGCGAATATTTTGAGGAACATAGGAATTTATCTGGAAATGAAGAATATTTCTTTTAAACCGCGCGCTTATGAAAAAGCCGCGGAATTTATCGAGAGCATAGATGTGCCGCTTTCAGAAATTTATAAACGCGGAGGATTAAGGGCGCTTATAGGCCTTCCGGCTATCGGAGTTTCGATAGCAGAGCACATTGAAGAGCTTTTGAAAACGGGGCATTTGAAATATTACGAGCAATTGAAAAATAAGACCCCGGTTGATCTTGGCGAATTAAGCAGTATTGAGGGCCTTGGCCCGCGATCCATTAAAACGCTTTATAAAAAATTAAAAATACGAAATTTAAAAGATTTAAAGAAAGCGGCGATGGCCGGGAAAATCAGGAAACTTTCCGGTTTTGGAGAAAGAAGCGAAGAGAATATTTTAAAGAGCGTTGATTTTTTTGAAAAGTCCTCCGATAAATTTCTTCTTGGTTTCGTAATGCCGGAAATCCGCGAAATTGAATCGAGGCTTAATTCTTTGGACGGAGTCAAGAAAGCTGTTATTGCCGGATCTGTCCGCAGGCGGAAAGAAACTGTCGGTGATGTTGATATCCTTGTTGTTTCCGACAGGCCGGCGGCCGTGATGGATTATTTTGTTTCTATGCCGGAAGTGGGGCGCATTTATGCGCATGGCAAGACAAAATCAGCAGTTAAATTTAAAAATAGAATGGATGCCGATCTTAGAGTTGTGCCGTTGGAATC
>JBBUBH010000093.1:0-1298 GCA_038078395.1 Patescibacteria group bacterium | reverse complement strand
TCAAAACGGTCTTTTTTCATATTGTCTCCTTATTATTAATTAACTTACTGTATCTTATAGCAAAATTTAAAAATGTAAAGAATATTTAATAAGTTATTTGTTTAATTAATAATTTTTTATCTAATTTTAAATTTTCCAATATTTTAACAATTCTCGCCCCAGTTTTCCCATCGCCATAGGGATTATTGATTTTCGACAATTTTCCAATATATTTACTATCATTTAAAGATTTATTTATTGCTGCAATTATTTCTTTCCTGTCATAGCCGGTATTAATGATATTATTCCCATGCTGCCGGCCTTTTTGGCGAGTTCCGACATTAACAACCGGAGTTCTAAACGAGGAAGATTCAATCATTGCTCCGCTGCTGTTACCAATCCAAACTGCCGCCTCACGCTCAAGGGCTAAAAATCGTTTATGACCGAGATTAGAGATGATTCTGAATAAAGGATTATTTCTTTCTTTTTCTATCACCTTAATAATGCGGCGACCGCCTGCATCAGCGTGGGGATATGTAATAACCACCGGCAAATTAAAGGTTTTAACTGCGGCAATACTTTCCTTCATCTGTTCGCCCGCCTTATCATATTCCTCGCTAACCGGATGCTGAGTCAGAAGTATAATTTTATCTTTAGGATTAAGATTTAAAAATCTGCACAATTCTTCACGTGCAGGAAGTTTTTCATTAAGTATCACATCAATGGCCGGGGCGCCAACAGTATAAATCCGCTTCTTTTCCTCACCCATTTTTTCAATTCTTCTTGCCGACTCTTCAGTCGCCGGAAAGTGAATACTTGATAATTTTGTAATGGCATGGCGAGCCAGCTCGTCTACAGTGGAAGATTTTTCTCCTCCATGGATTTGTCCCGTTGGAATGCCTAAATATAAACAAGCTACCGCAACACATAACATTTCCGGACGATCACCGAGTGTAAGCACAAAATCCGGACGATCATTTTTAAATACCTTTATCACATTTTGCAGAAAATAACCGGTAAAATCCGCCATCCCCAAACGGTTATCTGTATCAAAAACCGCATCTATTGCAACGGTATCAGAAAATTCTTTCCTGATTTCATTAATTGTCTCGCCGAATTCAGGCATTAAATGTATGCCCGTAGCATACATCCGCAGTTCCAATTTTTTACTTTTACAAATTGCCTGCAAAACCGGAACCATCAATCCAAAATCAGCCCGCGTACCGGAAACATAAGCAATCTTTTTCTTTTTATTTTTAATAACAGCCATCTATCTCTTAATATATTCTTTTTTAATGATTATATCCTTAGAAATATCT
>JBBUBH010000092.1:0-4485 GCA_038078395.1 Patescibacteria group bacterium | reverse complement strand
GGCCGGCTGACGTTTGATAAGCCAAATACCGGTGTCATACATCAAGCTCTGCCTTAATATCAGCTAAGCATTAAGGTGAAATTCTTTAGCTTAAGATTTAAAGCATTTTGTTAAGTTCCAGCTTTGAATCCCAAAAATAACTTAACTAAGCTTGTAGAAATTGTCAGTTAAAATTTTCGGATGTGGGTTCAACTCTCACCATCTCCACAAAAGTTAAAAAATAAGTTTATGAAAAATAAAACAATAATTTTATCGCTTGGCATTTTAGCCGCCGCATTAATCGGTTCTTTTTTGCTTTTATCAAAAAATTCTGTGTCGCCAGTCGGACCAGCCACGCAAGAAGACGGCATAGTGCTGTTTTATGGCACCGGCTGTCCGCATTGCGCATTAGTCAATGATTTCATCCAAAAAAATGGGATAAAAGAAAAAGTGGCTTTTAAAGAAAAAGAAGTTTATTCAAACAGAAGCAATGCCGAGGAATTGGCGGCCACAGCAGAAAAATGCGGCATCCCGCAAGACAGCATCGGGGTCCCATTTTTATGGGATGGTTCAAAGTGCCTTATCGGCGATAAAGACATAATTGATTTCTTCGAGAAAAAAGCCGATAATAATTAGATGTTAAAAAGAAAACTAGGATTTCCGTTAATTTTTTTATTGGGTATTTTATCTACCAAACAAACTTTCGCAATGTGCCCGCTTTGCGCGGTTGCTGTGGGAGCCGGACTCGGGCTTTCCCGCTGGTTCGGTGTTGACGACACTACAAGCGGAATCTGGATAGGCGGACTGATTGTCTCGCTTATTATGTGGACGGAAAATTGGCTGGAAAAGAAAAATATCAAATTCCGGTTAAGATGGCTGGCCACATCTGCGGTTTATTATTTATTCACCATAATCCCATTATATTATTATGAAATCATAGGGCATCCTTTCAATAAGTTATGGGGAATAGACAAATTAGTGCTCGGAATCTTAATAGGAAGCGTTGTCTTTTACTTAGTTTGCCTATGGTATTATTATCTTAAAGCAAAAAATAACGGCCATGCGCATTTCCCCTTCCAAAAAGTGGTTATGCCTGTCGGCTCGTTGATTATATTAACTGCAATATTTTATTTTCTGGTTAAATAAAAATGGAAAACGACAATATCAAAAAAATTGAAGAATTGATAAAAAAAGCGGACGACATGAAAAAACAGGAAAAGATGGACTTATCGTCCGATCAGGATTTAAGCATTGCCATAATGAATCTGGTCAGCATTGAAGAGCACTTTTTCTTTACCGGGGCCAAAACCGGAAAAAATGACTACTACGATTTTATAAAAGAAGTGCGGGAAATGAGGAAGGATTTGCTTAAAAAAATCGTCAAAGAATATGAAGGAGAAATCTGGTGTATTTCCAAACATCTTTTAGCCGCCTCAATGCGCCTGATGGAAGTTGGCACGAAACAGCTCGGCGCCGGAAAAAAAGAAGAGGCCCATGAACTTTTTGACAAAGCGTACAAGCTTTATTCCCTTTTCTGGGGAGTCAATATGAAACTCATCAGCCTGAAAGACGTCAAAAAAATAGACGATAACGCCATAAATTCCCGCGATGAAAAGAAAAACGGAATTACCGCCAAACTCGGCGAACTGATCCAAAAATTAATAGACTGCTGCATTGAATAAAAATTAAAATGCTGAAAATAAACGAAAAAATAACCGCTCAAGAATTGCTTGTAATAGGCGAGGATGGGGAAAAAATAGGAACATTACCCCTATTGGAAGCCATAAATCTTGCCAGAGGAAAGGGTCTGGATCTCATAGAAATCGGCCCAACAGCCGCTCCCCCTGTTGCGAAAATAATGAGTTTTGACAAATACCGCTATATGGAAAATAAAAAAATGAAAAAACAGAGAGCCGCGCAAAAAACCCAGGAACTAAAACAAATCCGCATCAGCGCCCGCGCCGCTGAACACGATCTGCAAATAAAAGTAAAAAAGGTAAATGAGTTTTTAGCGGAAGGAAATATGGTTGAAATAATGCTCGTAATGCGCGGACGGGAAAAAGCGAATAAGGACTGGGCGCGGCAAAGGCTTGAAAATTTCCTGAAAATGGTTGATCCTGATCACAGAGTAATTCTGGCGCCGAAATACGGATTTAAAGGTTTTGTGATGCAAATAATTAAAAAATAATTAATGCGATACCAATATACGAATGCATGCGAATGATACAAATCATACGAATATAAGAATAAAAAGAATAATTAGTATTATTCGTATCATTAGTATATTAGTATCATAATTAATATCTATGAGAAAAAGCATAAGTAAAAGAATAAGGGTGACAAAAAGAGGAAAATTTATGAGACGCAAGATGGCGCAGGATCATTGCCGCGCTAAAAAAAGCGGAAAACAAATCAGAAATAAAAGAGGAGGCTTGTCTTTGAATGCGAAAGATGCTAAAATATTCCAAGGTCATCGTTAATTGATGACTAATGACTGACGACTGACAACTAATAACTAAATGTATGAGCCGCGTAAAAAGAGGAAAAATAGCGACAAAAAAAAGAAGGAAGCTCCTTAAATATACCAAGGGGTTCCGCTGGGGAAGGAAATCAAAAGAACGCGCCGCAAAGGAGGCGCTTCTTCACGCTTGGACGCACGCTTTTTCCGGCAGGAAACAGAAAAAACGGGATTACCGCACACTCTGGAATGTAAAAATAAATGCAATAACTAGAGCAAACGGAACAACTTACAGCAAGTTCATAAACCAACTCAAAAAAGCGAACATAAAACTGGACCGAAAAATTCTCGCCGATCTCGCCCAGAACGAACCGAAAGTTTTTGAAAAAGTATTGGAAAAAGTAAAAACCGCCTAACTGGCGGTTTTTTGAGGGTATAATACTTTATTATTCCGGCAATCCCTGATTGATTCAACTAATTGGACATCCATAAAAGAACCGGCATTTTCATTTAAAAAAACTTCAACGTTCCTAAACCACAAAATCGTTACGGTATCTCGATCTTTTATCTCGTTAAATTTCCATCCTTCTTTTAACACGATTTTTCTTTTGGCTAAATCCCAGCTTAGTAACCAATTCTTATGAAAATGAGCCCCGCCGGCAACAATATATTCTCCGCCTAACGCGTAACTCCTGACTTCTTCCAAAGGAACGGAAAAAACCACTTCCAGTACAGCCCCCATATCTTTCATAGCCCTCCTTTTTATTTCTCAAAATCAAGCTGATAAAATCATAGCCAAATAACAGAAAAATATCAAGAATTTTATAAAACAGCCCCGATGCGGCATCGGGGCTGTTTTTATTTTATAGGCAAATTCTGCGGACGGTTTTGAGAGCCATTTTTACGCAAATACTCGTCAGCTCTTTTCAATATCATGCGGATATTCCTGTGCCTTATCTCTTTCTGCGCATCCCTGAAAGTAAACCAGGCATATCCATCGTGTTTGTAAGTTATTTTAACTTCCGGACGGATAACCTGCGCCAAAAACAAAATTACCACTTTAAAAATATTCTTTCCTTCGCGCTGATAAAAGAATTTATCGGGAATCTTAAAATTTTTCTCCATCTTTATGGCGCCGGGCGGAATATTTGTTTCTTCCTGAACCTCCCTTAGCGCCGCCTGATAGCTCAATTCGCCTTTTTCAAGCTTCCCTTTTGGAAAATTCCAATATCCGCGGTTATGATAAAGCAAAAGATATTTTGTCTCTATTTTCCCGTCCCTGTCTTTTTCCCGCTTATATATGATTATCCCGGCTGAAATTTCTCTCATTTTAATAATTTTAACATTTTTTCCATCGGCCAGACATTGATAATATCATTGCGCTCGGCCCATCCTCTGCGCGCCTGCGCTATTCCATATTCAAGATATTTGAAATGCTCCGTTGAATGCCCGTCGGAATCAATTGATATTTTCACGCCCGCCTCCACACATTTTTTAACATTTTCATCATTCAAATCCAGCCGATCAGGAAAAGAGTTAATTTCCAAAATCGTGCCGGTTTTTTTGGCGTATCTTACAATTTCTTCCATATCAACATCATACGCTTCCCGCTTATTCAAAAGTCTGCCTGTCGGATGAAAAATAATATCAACATTTGGGTTACTCATCGCTTTTTTAATCCTTTCAGTTTGATCTTTTTTTGACAGATTGAATAAGGAATGGACGGAACCGCCGACAATATCGCACTTAGCCAGAATACTGTTGGGTAAATCCATTGAACCGTCTTTTAAAATATCGCATTCCGTCCCCTTTAATATCTTTAGTTTTAAGTTTTTAGTTTTAAGTTTTAAGTTTATACGATCGATTTCTGCCCATTGCTTTTGAATTCTTTTTTCATCCAGCCCATTTGTCATTGCCAAACGCTTTGTGTGATCCATTATCGCAATATATTGAAGCCCGGCTTTTATAGCGGCATTTGCCATTTCCTCTATTGAATTCACTCCATCGGTCCAATTAGAATGCGTGTGCAGATCGCCTTTTAAATCGCC
>JBBUBH010000091.1:0-4727 GCA_038078395.1 Patescibacteria group bacterium | reverse complement strand
GTAGAATCGCCGACAAAGGCAAAAACAATTTCGCAGTTCCTTAAAAAGGGTTTTAAGGTAACTTCTTCTTTTGGGCATATCCGTGATTTGCCGAAAAGCAAATTGGGCATAGATGTGGAAAATAATTTTGAGCCCCATTACATCATTCCAACAAGAGTCAAAAAAACTGTCAGCGGGCTTAAAAAACTCGCCGTTAAAAAAGAAAAAATTATTCTGGCGACCGACGGAGACAGGGAAGGAGAGGCGATTGCCTGGCATCTTGTCCAGGCGCTTAATCTTGATCTTGAAAAAAGCGAGCGCATTGTTTTCCATGAAATTACGAAGAGCGCCATAGAAGAATCATTGAAAAATCCGAGAAAAATAAATATTAATTTGGTTGACGCTCAGCAGGGGCGCCGCGTGCTTGATCGGCTGGTTGGCTACAAGATTTCCCCGTTTCTCTGGAAAAAAGTGGCGCGCGGGCTTTCTGCCGGCCGGGTTCAGTCCGTTGCCGTGCGTCTTATCGTTGAAAGAGAAGAGGAAATTAAAGCTTTTAAAGCCGAGGAATATTGGACTATAAAAGCGCTGTTTAAAACGGATAAAGGAGAGATATTTGAATCCGCTGTTTATCAGATTAATAATCAGGCGGTTGATAAATTTCAGTTTAAAAACAAAGAAGAAGCCGATGCCGTTTTAAAAGATCTGGAAAAAACCGATTTTGTTATTTCCGGGGTTGAACGCAAAGAAGCGAGGAAAAATCCGTTGCCTCCGTTTACCACAAGCACTCTCCAGCAGACGGCATCAACGCGTCTTGGTTTTTCAGCGAAAAAAACCATGCTGATGGCGCAACGTCTTTATGAAAACGGGCTTATTACCTATATGCGCACGGATTCAACCAATCTTTCCAATGAGGCCCTGTCTGTCGCGAAAGAATGGATTGGAAAAGAATTCGGCGATAAATATGCGGAACAGGCGCCGAGGATATTTACCACAAAGTCCCGTTTGGCGCAGGAAGCTCATGAAGCGATACGCCCGACGGATATTTCAAAAAATCCGGATGATATCGGCAAAGAAGATGCCGGAGAAAACAAATTATACAGACTCATCTGGTCCCGTTTTACCGCGTCGCAGATGCCGCAAGCGGTATTTGATACCACTCATATTATTATTGAAGGCGGCAGTTATAAATTTCGTTCCAGCGGAATAACGCTCAGATTTGACGGTTTTTTGAAAGTTTGGAAACAGAATTCGGAAGATAAGTTTTTGCCGGAATTGTCCGAAAATGAAAAGTTGAAAGTTGAAAAATATCTTCCGGAACAGCATTTTACGGAACCGCCCGCCCGTTATTCTGAGGCCTCGCTTATCAAAGTGCTTGAAGAAAACGGCATTGGCAGGCCGTCAACATACGCTCCCACCATATCGGTCATTCAGGACAGGCACTATGTGGAAAAAGAAGGCGGAAAATTTTGTCCGACGGAAATGGGAATATTGGTGAATAAAGTTATGATTGAGAATTTTCCGGAGATTGTTGATCTTGGATTTACCGCAAAAATGGAGGAAGATCTTGATAATATAGCCGAGGGGAAAAAGGACTGGCATGAGGTTATCAGAGAATTTTACGGTCCGTTCTCAAAAAATCTTGAAAAAAAATATGAAGAAGTTTCCAAGAGCGGTCTTATGGCTGTGGAAGTTGTTGATGAAAAATGCGAGAAATGCGGAAAGCCGATGGCGGTTAAATTCAGCCGGTTCGGGAAATTTCTTGCCTGTTCCGGTTTTCCGGAATGCAGGAACACTAAAAATATGAAATCAGAAGTAAAAAAAATCGGGCTTAAATGTCCGAAATGCGCGGAGGGTGAAATTGTTGAGCGCCGTGTTTCAAAGGGGAGGGCGCGTGGAAAAATATTCTGGGGATGCGGGCGTTATCCGAAATGCGATTATGCTGTTTGGGAGAACCCTTTAAACCCGCCAATTGACAAAAAAGAACAGCCAACGGAGCAAGAATCTAAAAAACAAGAATCTAAAAAATTGGAAATGTAAAAATCAAAGTTAAAAATTATGGAGTCCCGCAAGGCGGGACGATATCATAAATTTTGCATTTTGATTTTTGAATTTTTAATTATATTTTATGTTATGGCCAGTTTAAAAATTCAACAATTGATTAAGGAGAATGAATTTATCAGAAAAGCTTATAATCTTGCCGAGGAATCTCACAGGGGACAGAAAAGAAAAAGCGGCGATCCGTATCTGAACCACGTGCTTGCGACCGCGGAATTGGTTTGGGAATGGGGGCTTGATCAAACGAGCGTTGCGGCGGCTTTACTTCATGACGTGGTGGAAGATACCGGTTATTCTCTTGAAAAAATTAAAAGCGAATTCGGAGACGAGGTTGCGTTTATTGTCGGAGGCGTCACAAAACTTGGAAAAATAAAATACCGCGGCGTTGAGCGGCAAGTGGAAAATCTTCGGAAGATGATTTTGGCACTGAGCCAGGATATTCGGGTTATTATCGTCAAACTTGCCGATCGTTTGCATAATATGCGCACTTTGAACGCGCTTCCTCCGCAAAAGCAGAAACGGATTGCTCTTGAAACGATGGAAATTTACGCGCCGATCGCTTATCGGCTCGGAATGCAGAAAATCAGCGGTGATCTTGAGGATATTTCTTTTCCGTATATTTATCCGCGCGAATACCGATGGCTTATTGAAAATACGCAAGAGAAATATGAGGAGCGGGAAAAATATCTTGAAAGAGTGAAGCCGATTGTTTTGGAAGCCATGAAAAAAGCGGGGATTGAAGTTGTGGATATAGATTCTCGCGCCAAGCGCTATGCTTCTCTTTATAAAAAACTTTTGCGTCCGGGCATGAATATGGATATTGACAAGATTTATGATCTTGTCGCTCTCCGCATAGTGGTGAAAAATATTGAAGATTGTTATGCGGCGCTCGGCGTCATACATAATTTATGGCCCCCGCTTCCGAATAAAATAACCGATTATATAGCTCTTCCGAAGCCGAACGGCTATCGCAGTTTGCATACGAAAGTTTTTTGCCTTGACAATAAAATCACTGAAATTCAGATAAGGACGAAAGAAATGCACGAAGAGGCGGAAACCGGAATTGCGGCCCATTGGATTTATGAGCAAGTCAGGAATTTGGGCGATTATCTTGAAAAAAAAGCTCCGGCGGCCGATAAAAAGGAATTATATTGGGTCCAACAGTTAAGGAACTGGCAGAAGGAATTTACTAATCCCGATGAATTTATAGAATCGCTTAAAATTGATTTTTTTAAGGACAGGATTTTTGCTATTACCCCAAAAGGCGAAGTCATTGATCTTCCGTCCGGAGTGACGCCGGTTGATTTTGCTTATCATATCCATACCGCGGTGGGTAATTCATGCGTTGGCGCGCGCGTGAACGATAAAATCGTTCCGCTTGATTACGCGCTTAAATCCGGAGATATTGTTGAAATTATGACGCAGAAAAATAAAAAGCCGTCGGAATCTTGGCTTACTTTTGTAAAAACAAATCATGCGCGCAACCATATCCGCGCCGCGCTCAAAACGAAACCGGAAGGATTGAGCGCCAAGGAACCGGAGGGATCGGAGCTTAGGATTACGGTTGAAGATAAGCCTGATCTTATCAGCCAGATTACGGCCGTGATCAGCCGTTCACATGCCAATATTTTGGCGGTCAACACGATTACCAATTCGCGTTTTCCGAGTTTCAGGATAAAATGCGACGCCGCCAATAAAGAGAAAATAGAAAAACTTCTTGTAAAATTGAAGAAGATAAAAGAGATAAAAGAAATCAGCTACGTTTTTTTACATTAAAATATCCGCCGCCTTCTTTCTACCGGCACCGGCGTCCGTCCCGTCCAGCGCGGGACGTCGCCTACGCCTCGCCGCCAAAATCCCGCCTTGCGGGAGCCGAGCTTTTGGCGGTTCCGTAGTTGCCGCACAAAAGAAGACGGCAGATAAGCGGGATTTGAATAAAATTATTACATTGAGAATTCTTTGTTTGGATCCGGCGTTTCCAGAATTTCTTCCTTTGTTTGCTGGGCAGATTCTTTTTCTTTTATCAGTTTGCCGATAATTGAAAGGAGTTCTTCGTTGGAATAAAAATTGATGGTCAATTTTCCGCCTTGGCCTTCTTTTTGCAGTTTTACTTTTGTTCCCAGAAGTTCTCTTAATTGTTCTTCAATTTTTTCTGTTTCCGGGTCAACTTGCGGGATTTGGGGTTCGCTCGTTTGCGCTTTGCGTAGATGGATGCGGCTCCGGATTTCCCTGACACTCAGATTATTCATCATTATATTATTGAATAAGTCCTGCTGTTCTTTGATATCTTCAACCATAAGCAATAATCTTGCCTGGCTTTCATTGATTTTTCCGAGCGATACCGTGTCCTGGATTTCGGTTGGCAAGTTTAAAAGCCGCATTGAATTAGTGACGGCTTCGCGGCTTTTGCCGACCCTGACTGCTACCTCTCTCTGGGTCAAGCTGAACAAATCTTGAAGCTTTGCGTAAGCCCGGGCGATTTCAATTGGATTTAAGTTTTCGCGCTGGATATTTTCAATGATCGCCATTTCCAGCCGTTCCCGTTCGGTTGGGGATTTTTTTATTATCGCCGGCACCCTTTCCAGTCCGGCAAGTTTGGCGGCCATGAGCCGGCGCTCTCCGGAAATGAGCTGATATTCAACGCTGGTTCCGAATTCGGTAGGAGTTTCTATTTTGGTTACGATAAGCGGATG
>JBBUBH010000090.1:1626-8518 GCA_038078395.1 Patescibacteria group bacterium | reverse complement strand
ATTTATCTTATCAATTAGGGAAGTATAATAAAAATCCGCCTTAGGGCGGGTTTTTGTTATATTTCCCTAAATTGAAATCTTTGATTTTGCATCAATTTCAAGGCGCGAGGAGGAAATCGCAGCTTGGGCTGCCTTTCCGACGAGCAACGCAGAAATTTGGCAAAATCAAGATTCCCGAAGGGGTAAGAAAATTTTGGTCATATTCTTCGTTATGCCTCCTCACCGTGGCTGTAGCCACAAGCTCGTCGGCAAGCCTTGAATCTAACTCAAAATTTATCTTATCAATTAGGGAAGTATAATAAAAATCCGCCTTAGGGCGGGTTTTTTATTATCTAATAATCCCGCCTATTAGTTAAAAATAAAATCTGTTAAAATAAACGCATGGCAAAAAAGAAAAAAAACAGGGAAGGAAAAACTGTATTTGAAAAACTCCGCGAATTCCGCGCCCTGATCCATCCGGAAACGGAAAAAAGCATTCTGGCGATTATTTTCATAGGCATTTCCGCCATATTCATTCTTGCCAGCTTCCATAATGCCGGACCGGCCGGAGAACTGATTTTTAAAACCCTCACCAAATTATTCGGGCTCGGTTATTATCTTTTCCCAACCATCCTTCTGATAATGGCAGGAGCTTTCCTTTCCGGAATGGAACAGGAAAAAAAGGGAATCGCGCTGACTTTCGCCGGAGCGGCCCTTTTTGTAATTGCAGGACTTGGATTAATTGATATTTTATATCCGGAAAAGGGGGGGTTGATCGGAAAATGGTTCGGCGCGGCAGAAATACCCTTCGGACGGACTGCCGCCATTATCATAATGCTGACAATTCTTTTTGCCGCGCTTCTTCTGACGATAAATATTCCGTTAAGATTGCGGTCAAAAAAAGAAGATGCCGTTTCGCAGATAATCATAAGAAGCCCGGAAGCATTCCCAACCGCTCCTCCGCCTCCGGCCGATGAACCGAAAGAAACAAAATCCAAACAAGAAAAAGAGGAAGAAAAAGAAATGCGGACGGAAAATCCAAAAGCATTTTTTATTCCCAGAAAAATATCCGCTGAAAAATCATCCGGTTCCGGAGAAAAGAATTACACTCCTCCGCCGCTTGCGCTTCTCAAATCAACAATTGAAAAACCGACTTCCGGCGATTTGCGCGCCAACGCCAATATAATAAAAAGAACTTTGGATAGTTTCGGCATTCCGGTGGAAATGGGAGAAATCACCATCGGACCGAAAGTAACCCGCTATACGTTAAAACCGGCGGAAGGCATAAAGCTTTCCCGGATAACCGCGCTCAATCAGGACCTATCTCTCGCTTTAGCCGCCCATCCAATCCGCATGGAAGCGCCAATTCCGGGAAAATCCCTTGTCGGTATAGAAGTCCCGAATAAATCCGCCGCCATTGTCCGGCTCGGCAGTTTGATGGCTTACCCTGAATTCACAAACTCCGGCCCATTGGGATTCATCCTGGGAAGAGATGTCAGCGGCGAACCGATAGTCGGCGATATAAACAAAATGCCGCATCTTCTTATCGCCGGAAGCACCGGCTCCGGAAAATCAGTCGCCATACACTCCCTGATTGTTTCGCTTTTATATAAAAATTCGCCGGATATTCTTAAATTAATCCTCATAGATCCGAAAAGAGTTGAACTCACCGTATATAATGAAATACCGCATTTAATTACTCCTGTTATCACCGACGGCAAAAAAGCGCTCGGCGTTTTCCGCTGGGCAATTGATGAAATGGAACACAGATATGAAAAACTCCAGGCAGCCGGCTCGCGGGACATTGAAAGTTTCAATAAATCGCATCCGCAGGAAAAACTGCATTACATCCTGATTATTGTTGATGAATTGGCTGACCTGATGGCCGCTTACGGCAGAGATATTGAAAGCTCCATTGTCCGCCTCGCGCAAATGGCAAGAGCAACCGGAATCCATCTTGTCCTTTCAACCCAGCGGCCGTCAGTTGAAGTGATCACGGGACTTATCAAAGCCAATATCACTTCCAGAATGGCGCTCCAGGTTGCCAGCCAGGTGGACTCGCGGACGATTCTTGATATGGCAGGAGCAGAAAAACTTCTCGGCGGAGGAGATATGCTTTTCATTTCCTCGGAACTTTCCAAACCAAAAAGAATCCAGGGCGCTTATATCAGCGAAGAAGAAATGAATAAAGTCGCCGATTTCATCCGTGAAAATAACGAAATTATTGAAATAGAAAAAAATAACGGCAATGAAGATGGCCCGTCTTTAGATTTAAATCCGTCCGGCGCAGAACAAAAAAATGATGTCTTAGACCTTGATGATTACTCAAAAGAAGATGACGATGAATTATACGACGAAGCGATCAAAGTCGTGCGTGAAGCTAAAAAAGCGTCCGCCTCGCTCCTACAAAGGCGGCTGGCAATCGGCTATGCTAGAGCCGCGCGGCTTCTGGATATAATGGAAGAACGCGGAATCATCGGCCCCGGCGACGGCGCAAAACCGCGGGAAGTTTATTTGGATGAAACAGGACAAACAACTAACAACTAACAACAAACAATTAATAACAATCATACATAAAAAAATAAATCCTGCGGCCACAAAGCCGCGGTTTTTTTATTAAATTCAGTTGTCAAATATTTATAATTGTAATACACTACAAAATATCAAATTATTACTCGCTAATGACTAGTGACTAATTATTAAACTTATGGAACCACATAAAGATTTAAAAACACTCCTTAATGACGCACTTGAACTGAAAAATTTGGACCACAAGCGGCTTTCCGAACTGACCGGCGTGCCGGAACGGTATATTTGGGCAATCCAGAATATGGAAATAGACAAACTGCCCCCGTCTCCCTATGTGAGGGGCTATATAAAAAAAATTTCCGAAACTCTGCATGTAAATCACGATGAATTATGGGAACTTTACAGCAGAGAACTAAAACAAAGCACTTCCGGAAAATACGACAAACTGCCAGCTAATCGTTTCGCAATCATCCAACCATCCAGAAACAAGCAAATATTAATCATTCTGGGAATAATTATCGCCTTATATCTGATAATGAATATCGGCAGAATACGCGGAGAACCGAAATTGGAAATTATCAATCCTTCCTTGCCTGTAACCACCGCCTATTACCAGACATTCGTTCTCGCCGGCCGAACCGAACGCTACGACAAACTGACAATAAACGGAAAAGAAATCTTCGTTAATCAGGACGGGAGTTTCTCTGAAGGATATGAATTGCAACCGGGATCGAATGCGATAGAATTCAAATCTAAAAAACTTCTCGGAATGGAAAAAACCGTAACCAAACAAATATTCTATCAGCCATCAACTATAATAAAAAAATAAAAAATTAAAAATTAAAAATATGCAAAAAGAACAAAAAGAAAAAGAATCAGTAACTAAAAAACAAGACGAAAACAAAAATCTGGATAATCTGCTTTCCGCGCTCCAAGATAAATTTGGCGAAGGCGCCATTATGAAACTTGGCGATGCCAAAAAAGTGGACGTTGATGTAATCCCAACCGGTTCATTCTCGCTTGATCTTGCGCTTGGAGTAAAAGGACTGCCAAAGGGAAGAATTGTTGAAATATACGGACCGGAATCATCCGGAAAAACAACGCTCGCTTTAAATGTGGTTGCTCAAGCGCAGAAAAAAGGCGGCAAGGCGGCTTTTATTGACGCGGAACATGCGATGGATCCCGAATATGCCGCAAAATTGGGGGTTAAAATAAAAGAACTTCTCATTTCACAGCCGGACAGCGGAGAGGAAGCGCTTAATATTCTGGAAAGTCTGGTAAAATCCGAAATGATTGACGTAATAGTTGTTGATTCTGTCGCGGCATTGACGCCGAGAGCAGAAATTGAAGGGGAAATGGGCGCCCAGTTCATCGGACTGCAGGCTAGAATGATGTCTCAAGCGCTGAGAAAACTTACCGCCATTGCCGCAAAATCGGGAACACTGATAATCTTCATCAACCAGCTCCGGGAAAAAATCGGAGTTATGTTCGGAAGCCCAGAAACAACTCCGGGAGGACGCGCCCTTAAATTCTATTCCTCGGTCCGCATTGATGTGCGCAGAATAGCCCAAGTTAAAAAAGGAGATGTCGTTGTCGGCAACCGCGTCAAAGCCAAAGTGGCAAAAAATAAAGTTGCTGCGCCATTCCGCGAAGCGGAATTTGACATTATGTTCGGCGAAGGAATTTCTTACGAAGGAGATGTTTTAAATGCCGCCATCAAACACGGCGCAGTCGTAAAATCAGGCGCCACCTATTCAATGGAAGGGCAAAAACTCGGCGTCGGATTTGATAAGGTGGTGGAAATGCTGAAAACAGACAAAAAAATGCTGAATGAATTGAAAAATAAAACAAGCGCTACCGTAAAATAATATCTGAAAATCCGTCCCGCTAAGCGGGACGGATTTTTTTATTTAATGATCATTTTCACCGCTTTGGCTATTTTTTCCGGATCATGGCGGATAAACCCCTTAGTCCTTAAAAGATCCAGCTTTACCGGAGTAAATCCGTATTTTTTTCCATTCAAATTTTCAATATCCGGTTCAACAAAATCGGCGTGTTCTTTCATATACGGCGACAGCCGGCTCAAACTCGGACGGATGCCATTAATAAAAACATAGTCAAAAGATTTTGGGCCAAGATAATCTACCATCGTGCCGACAAAATCAGATGCTTTGAAATAATTTGTCTCGCCGAACTTTGTCATTATATTGGTGAAATATATTTTTTTAGCTTTGGTTTTCCGCATTGCTTCAATTATTCCGCCAACTAAAAAATTAGGAATCAAGCTGGTGTATAAATCTCCCGGACCGACAATCACCAGATCGGCTTCCATGATGGCTTTCTTGGCATTCGGATTCGCCATGACTTGCGGTTTCAGCCATACCCGCTTTATTTTAATCCGCCCGTCATGACCGTCATATTTAGGAATATCAATATTATTTTCTCCTTCAATTATCTTTCCATCTTCCAATTCCGCCATCAACCTGACATTTCCCAAAGTCACCGGAACCACCTTTCCGCGGATTCTTAAAATTTTTCCAGTTTCATTAATCGCCTTTTCAAAATCATTGGTAATCCTGTGAAGCGCGGTAATCATCAGATTCCCAAAAGCATGTCCGGTTAAACCGACACCTTCCTGAAAACGATAAGCGAATAAACGGGAAAGCATTTCATTATTTGACGAGGAAAGAGCGATAAGCGCCCGGCGCACGTCTCCCGGCGGCAAAATTCCAAACTCTTCACGTAAAACGCCCGTTGACCCGCCGTCATCAGCCATCGTGACAATCGCCGTCAGATCTTCAAAATAAGGTTTTAGGCCGATAAGCACCGAAAACACGCCCGTGCCTCCGCCAATTACCACGATTTTCTTTTTAGATTTTATTTTTGCCATTTCAAAAACAAACTCCCATCAATTGAAACATTAAATGCGCGAAGTAAGTATCTTTGATTTTTATTTTAATAAAGACAACGCGCCGAATATCAAATAACCCAACATAATCATGACAATCGTAATTTTTATGAAATTACCAACTAAAAATCCGATAAAATTTCCCTTTGCCGATTCCAGCGCCTCTTCCTCGTTCTTTCCTCCGATTATTTCTCCCAAAAAAGTGCCGAAAAGCGGACCAATAATAATTCCGAGCGGCCCTAAGAAGACAATTCCCAAAATCACACCGATAAAAGAACCGATTATCCCGTAGCGACTGGCGTTATATTTTTTTGCCCCCAAGAGCGGAGCCAAAAAATCAGAAAGAAAAGTAAAAGCCGTAAGCCCGAGAAAAATAAAAATAATTTTCCAGGTAATCACCGCAAAATCTGTCGCATAGCCAAAAGCCAGTAAACCCAGCCAGGCAATCGGAACGCCCGGTAAAAAAGGCAAAATCACGCCAGTACCACCAGATATGACAAGTAAAAAAGCAAAAACTATTAATAAAATTTCTACAATCATGATAATATTAATATACCATGCGTCTTGTAATGCCAAAACTTTCAATTTCAGCCAAATATTTCTTACGCACCTGCGGATATGTGGAAATTCAGAATCCCCATAAAAATAACGAAGTAAGCTACGCGCGGAGCATCCATCCCGGACGCTTTTATCCAAGATTCCATATCTATATCGAAACGGAAAAAAACCAAATATCAATCAATATCCATATGGATGCGAAGCAGCCAAGCTATGAAGGGGCTTCCGCCCACAGCGGAGAATATGACGGCCCGATAGTGGATGGAGAAATTGAAAGGATAAAAATAAATTCCAATAAATTTATTCCGTCAGCGGACAAAAAACTTAGCCAACCGATTGGATTCAAGCCCCAAAAAAGCTGGTGGCGGAAAATTTTCTTTCCTCGTTCTTAAGATTGCTTTTAAATCTAATTTGTAATAAAATATTTTTTGGCATTGCTCTTTAAAAAAGGTAAATTGATGCGAGTAATGATCGCGGCATATTTTTTTATCTTCATGACTTTCGGAATATATATTTCATCTCCCGAATCTTCCGCACAGCAAAATGATGGAAATTCTTACACCGGCCCGAATACTTGCAAAATGTGCCATCCTAAAAACCACAAAAGCTGGGTTGATTCCAAAATGGCAAAAACTTTCAACAGATTGAATGATGAAAACAAGAAAAACAAATCCTGTCTTTCCTGTCATGCCACTGGATTTGAAAAAGGCGGCTACGCAACAAAAAAACCGCCGGAAGAAAACAAGAAGTTTGAAGGGGTTTCCTGCGAGGCCTGTCATGGACCGGGAAACAACCACTTCAAAGCGAAAGGCGATGAAAAGAAAAAGAAAATAATCTTGGGAAAAGACGTGGACTGCAAACCCTGCCACTCAATCCATAATCCGCCATCAATGCAATAAAAACCCAATACACGGTTCC
>JBBUBH010000090.1:0-1526 GCA_038078395.1 Patescibacteria group bacterium | reverse complement strand
TGCCACTCAATCCATAATCCGCCATCAATGCAATAAAAACCCAATACACGGTTCCGCTTAACGGAGCCGTTTTTATTTATTAATTAAAAACTGCCCAAAGAGGGCAGTTGTAATGATTACCAATCATTATTTATTAAACAAACGAAAAAGATCGTTGCTTGTCGCTAAACAAAAAATCAGCATCAATAATACGAATCCGATACTTTGGATGATAACCTGGGCGCTTTTGCTTATCGGGCCGATTACCGCTTCAATAACAATCATAAACAAATGCCCGCCATCTAAAATTGGAATCGGCAAAAGATTAAATAACGGCCCGGCAGCAGCCACAGCCGCTCTTTTCCAAATCGGTTTAGAAACAAGATATCTGTCTTTATCAGGATCGTTTGGATCAACATCTTCCCCGAAATTAGGTCCAGCCGGCATCACATATCCGCCAAGCGGAATAAGCGACAACCGGTATTCGGTTTCACCCAATTTGAATTTAACCAGAACCGGTCCGAAACCAATGGAATAAGAATCTACCTTGACTCCGCATGCCTTGGCAATAATCAAATGCCCAAATTCATGAAAAGCCACCAAAGCGCCGAACACAAACGCAAAGGCCAACAGATTAGCCATTAACCGCCCCAATCAATTTTCAAAGATCTTTTAAAGCTTAATAAAAAATCCGGACAAGATCAAATAAAAAAAATCACTGTCAAAAGAATAATTGGGTGCCCAGAGAGGATCGAACTCTCGTTTCCGCTGCCACAGAGCGGAGCTTTACCACTAAGCTATGGGCACCATCTTTAAATCAACAACTGACAACTTACAACCAACAACAGGCGACTAATAATAAATTTACAATTTTTCAAAACAAAAGTCCAGAAACCAGGTAGTAGAACTTCAGCTAGCCGCAACATAAAGTCGCGGCTTACTATTTTATAATCACTAAAGTTCACTACCTGGCAAACAAAAACCCCCGCAGAATGCAGGGGTTGCCTTACCCGGAGGCAAGGACTTGGAGGAAACTGCGCCGGATACAGCGCGCGGCTTTACTGGACGAGAACCCGGATATGCTTCGGGTTGTCGAGGCGTTCCGCTTGCAGTCCGAGATCGTTCAAGGCCCGAAAGACCTTGAATCTGACCCCGTTCGAGCGCGCCGGCTGGATGCCCAGCTCCTTGGCGATGACCCGGATGGACACCTTCTTTCTGCCGACGAACGGCAAGACCGCGTAGAAATCGCCCAGACGCGCCTCGCCGTTGCTGCCCGAGACGATGCTCTTGACGAAGCCAGCGAAACCAACGACGATGTCCCACAACCGCTTCAGGCAGCTCTTCATGATTCCCCCTCCCTTTCGGGAAACTTCTATATTACTTAAAAGAACATCACCACTTTCATGATGATAAAATCAATATAGCATACTATCACTATCTTGTCAAGCCCACTCCTAAAAACCGCTTGTTAATGCCGGTTAATTGCTGAAATGTGCCTGGGCGGTGAATCGAACACCGGACGCCAGCCTCTTCCAAAGCTGAATTGG
>JBBUBH010000089.1:0-2436 GCA_038078395.1 Patescibacteria group bacterium | reverse complement strand
TTATATTATTTTCTATGGTGTCATTTAACAAAAAGGCTTCCTGCGGAACATAACCGATATTAGTGCGCCATTCTTTCATCTTTATGCCGGAAACATCCGCTCCATCCAATTCAATAATTCCTTTCTGCGGCTGATAAAGACGCAATAATAAATCAACTATGGTAGTTTTGCCCGCTCCGGACGGCCCGATTAAACCCAAAATTTCTCCCCTCTTAAGAGAAAAATTTATTTCTGAAATAACTTCCTGGCCATTATTATAAGAAAAATCCACCCGCTTAAAATCCAATGAATTTTTAAAGACAAATTCTTTTGTTCCGGCATTTATTTCCTTGTTTTTCAGCGCGTCCTCTTTATAATGGAGCATCCCGACCAGATACGGAAATCCGGAACTGATACCGTGAATTTGCGATTGAACAACCTGAATCTGAGAAAAAAGACGCTGTATAGCATACACGACTACTGCAAATGAACCGAAAGTAAAAGCCTCGGTTTTATAAAAAAATGCGAAAATTCCCAATATGAGAATAACGCCCATCGGCTGAAGTAATGAATTGGTCAGATTTCTGGCAGAATAAACTCCCATGGATAATTCCCGCATATAATCAAAATGTCCCTCACTATTTTTAACCACCTCCCGCTCAACGGACATTGATTTGATTACCTTCATTCCGATAATGTGTTCGTTCACATAATGCGACAACTGTTTGTAGCTGCTCGCCGACTTTTCTGAAATTTTATTATTTTTATAAAATAGCGGTTTAAATAAAAAGAAAAGCAGAATACCCACAATACCGACTAAAATGGCGGTCAACGGAGAAATATTCACGATAATCAGCCCATAAACCAATAAATTTACCGTCGATAGCATCAAAAAACTGACAACTGATAAAAGACCGGCGCCATTTGTAACATATGTTGTAAGCAATTGATCCAGATGACCTATTTTTTGTTGGGCCAGATGCGGCCAATCAGTTTCTGTCATTAATCTGAACAATTCCAACCGGCTGTCTTTTTCATATTGGGTGGTGATTTTACAAGTCAGATTGTTGGTGTAAAAAAGCATAATTGCCTTAACAATAAATAACGCAAGAATAAAAATAAGTATCGTTTTAACGGAAAAACTGATGCCCAAAAAAACAAACAATTGTTTTAGAGTTCTGGAAATAATGTCCATTTCAGCAACGGAAGTTTTGTCTATAAAAGCAAACAAGGGAACAATGGCATTTATGCCGATACCCTCAAGCAGACCGCCGATAACGCTTAAAACCCCGAGCCAGATTATATAAAACCTGTATTGTCTGAACGCCCGCCAGAATAAATTTAAATTGGAAAATTTTAATATATTCATTGAAAATTATTGTTTATCCGATACAGATATAACTAAAATTTGCCTGAAATGGTTATAATATATAATTATGCCAGGAAGTGAAAACTCGACTGCTGCCTGGCAAAAAATTAATCGGTCGAGTTTCTACTTCCTGGTATGAAAGCTTGTTTATATCTACAAAGGCATTTTGCGCCGATCGGGCATAACATCGCCCTTCATCTGCAAAAATTAGGCGTAAAAGAATTCTGCTCTTATGCGGAGCCAAGAAATGTTTACGAGTATTTAATTTCCCGGAAAGATATAAAATATACGGGTGTTCTTTCGGATGAAAAAATTCATGAAAAATATAAACTGGAAAAACTTGATGCCAACTATCTTAATTGGCTGGAAAAAGAATATGGGCTTCCTAATCTTTGGCCATACCTTTATATCGACCGGATTCTGATGAACGGCCAGTTTATACGGGAATATCCGTATGACAAGCCGGCGCTTACGCACGAAGAAATGATGCGCGCGACGCAGGCCAGCGCAAAAGAAATAATTTCATTTCTGAAAACTGAAAAACCCGATTTTCTTGTAATGTCTGTGGTAAGTTCTCTGGGAAGCATGCTCCTTTATCATATTGCAAAAAAAGAAGGGGTTAAAACTTTTATTATCCGCCCAAGCCGGCTCTCAAATGATTATTATATCGCTTCCGAAAATTACGCCGGCTTCAGCTGGGCGGAAAAAATATTCAATGAACTGCAGTCCGGAAAACGCACCAGCTCCAAAAAACAGGAGGCAATTTCAATACTCGAAAAATTCCGCAATCACCCGGCGCCATTCCATCCCGATTTCCATCCTTCAAAAAAAACTATCGGCAGATTGAAACAATTCAAATTTTTAATGCCGGAAAAATTAGCGGAAAATATCCGTTGGTTTATAAAACTTAATCTCACTTATTTTCTCAAAAAGGAAAGGGATTATACAGACGAAATCCCTTGGTACTCAATCTGGGACAAAATAAAAAGAAAGTGCCGTAAACTGAGAGGATATAATGACCTCTATTCCAAACCGGATTTCAATGAAAAATTCGCTTTTTATCCGCTGCAACTCCAGCCGGAAATTTC
>JBBUBH010000088.1:0-2780 GCA_038078395.1 Patescibacteria group bacterium | reverse complement strand
TCATATAATTTAATAACCGAATCAAATCTCTCCCATTCCAAAGAACCGGCAGAACCCAAAATACGCAGGGTCTTAAACGGTTTTCTGGAAATGACATCAATCATTACATTACCCAAAATACCGCTTTTATATCTTAAATTAGCTAATAAAATATCTTCCGCATTCATATCTAAATCTGAAATTTTGGCAGCAAATCCGGAGGATCCCGAAATTTGAGAATCCATCAGCCAATTGAGCCAGATCAAATCAAACGGCAGCATCTCCCGGCAGGCGCCGGTTTCTTTTTTAGAAAAATAAACTTGGCGATAATCTTCCCACGGATGCCAATCGGGTAAATATTGGCCCATATGATATTGAAAGGCCAGTGTTTTTCCAATTTTCCCATCTTCTAAAATCTTTTTTATCATTTTAACCGGCAGATAATAGCGGAATGTGCAGGAGGGCGCCATAACTATATTAAGATTTTTATTTTTTAAAATATCCTCATAACCATCATCGCTGGTAGTAACTTCAACAAAAAAATGTTTCTTATTTTTTAAAGCAAACCGGATATAATCACCGTGCTGATTTGGCGGAGTGGAAATAATCACCGCGTCAAAATCTTTTCCGGATAATTTCTCTAAATCATCAATGGTTTTAATACCATATTTTTCTTCCGCTTCTTTTCTGCGTTCTTCTGAAAAATCAAAGCCGATAATATTTTTTTCACCGTTAAACTGAAGATTGCGGATGCGCCGCTTGCCCATTGAACCAAGTCCTATTTGCAGAAACTTCATCATATTTTTTTTATACGGGCGGAAATATTTTTTCTATTTTTATATAACAACTCTGCCAAAGCCCAATCCCCCGGCTCATCCAGATCAACTGACCGCCATTTTTCGCAAATTACCGCTTTAGTATTTTTTGTAATTACACCTTTTTCTTTAATCAACGCTTTCGTTTTAACAATATACACAAAACATCCGTTAAGAATATATGCCGGACGCCAGGCCTGCATATTAGTTGATTGTTTTTCAGATCCGTTAGCCAAAATAATATTTTGCTTCGCATCCATATAATAAAGACGCGGATGAGTCGGACAAACAGTAAGCACGGTGTCTGCATCGGTTTTCTTCATCAAATTCCAGCAGTCATTGATATCCTTTAATTCCCGTAATGGTGATGTGGTCTGCAAAATCATCACATGAGTCGGATTATACTTTTGTTCTTTTTTTAATCTGCCAAGCAAGTGGATGATGCTATCAACAACCCTTGCCTTATCATTAGCAAATTTTGCCGGCCGTAAAAAAGGAACCTCGGCGCCATAACGCTTGGCGATTTCTGCAATCTCCGGAGAATCAGTGTCCACAATTACCCGGTCAATAATCGGGCATTTTAATGTCTGTTCAATTGTATAAGCGATTAACGGTTTCCCTAAAAAATTCTTTTTGTTTTTATTGGGAATTCTCTTGGAACCGGCGCGAGCCGGAATAATCGCCAATATTTTATTTCTTGTCGCCTTCATAGTATATAGCGTGTTTTAATTTCCATTCACCGTTAATTTTTTCCCATAAATGCGGGTCGCGGAAAGAATCAGTAATCTCAAAAAAATCCTTCTCAGTAAGAGAAATATAATCCAGAAATTCACCGAAGTATCTTTTCGGAAATTCTCCATCAAATCTCTTCACAAGCGAAATTCCTTCTTCCCGCGTTATATGATGATTACGGATTTCCTGCGCAGCATCCTGCGTCGCCCTGCCATAGCCGAATTTAATAAACATCGTATAATACAAAAACCCATCTGTTTTATCATCAATGCTGTTGTATTTGGAATATGTCCCCTCTGTCCTTACCGGGTTTGCTTCAAACCCAGTATTTTTTACGGCGTAATAATAACACTCCTGAGGAACCCATTTAAGATAATAACCGAGATAATGAAATTCAATATTTTTTTCCTTAACAATACCCGGATCCAAGGGCAAATAAGCCGATAAATCACCCAAAGAAACCTTGTCTTCCTTAAGATAGTCCGCAACAGACTTCCCTCCGAGAAAAATATCGCTCATATCCTTCCTCGATCCGACAAAATTTGTGCTAAATCCCTCATTTCCTTTTTTGTCATCACTCTCTGTATTAAATTTATTTTGATTGATAGAAATCTTTGATCCATATTCCCCGGAACTTTCACCATAAAATACAAGCGGAATATTAAACTTAGCAGCCATTTTTAGAGCGAAAGTTTTTTGTCCGAAAATAAACGGCTGAAAAGGATGAAGTAAATTGATAAAAGAATTTCTTGTAATAAGCCGGTGAATTTTACCGTTTGGTGTAAATAAATAATTATCAAATCCGCCTTTATGAATCCAATTTTGAAAGTTTTTCCATCCAATATCGGTATACAAATGAGGCGCCCAAGTAACAGTCAGCGGATGCATTCCATATTTATATTTCAAAATATGAGAAGCGTATACGCTATCCTTACCTCCACTACCGGGAACCAATACATCATAAGAACCGTCGCCGCTTCTGTATTTGTCCAATAAACTAAGCAATTCTTTTTCACGCGCGTTCCAATCAATTTTATTGTTTTCTTTGGCTTCGTTAAAACGGCAGGCGGAACATATCCCATCTTCATCGAACTCAATATAACTATGTTCACGCGAAATAGTATGCGTGTATTCATTACACGAAGATGGACGTGTATTGGGCATCACGCATTTTTTGCAAAATTTTATTTCAGAAGGATGCCCGAATCTGACCGTTATTTCCCCTTCTTTATTTTTCATATTATTTTTATGAAA
>JBBUBH010000087.1:0-5877 GCA_038078395.1 Patescibacteria group bacterium | reverse complement strand
GAACGGATAAGAAGCGGCTGGACAAGCGACTGGCTGTCGGTAATAAGCGCCGACAATAAATGAAGCGCCTTGAATTCGCCATGATTTTTCTGCGCCGCCAAATCTTGCGCGTTCTGAAGCGCCTCCTGAGCTTTGATTGTGAAACGGTTGAAATTCTTATTTATAGGCATATTTATATTTTATCATACATTGAAAATTGGCACTCTGTCAAGGAGAGTGCTAATATAATCTTTCTTTTCCTTCGAACGGCTGCTCCGGCATAAACAAAACTAATTCGCTCGCAGCGTAAAAATTTCACCCTAGTCATTCTTCCTGGGTATCCCGAAATTTTTACTGCTCGCTCAAAGTTTTGTAATATGCCTACGCAATGTTCTCAAAAAAGAAAGATTATATTTTTTTTAGGATAAAATAAAAAAGCCCCGAAAATCGGGGCAAAATTCCATTAAGATTTTAGTATTCTGATTAGATTGCTAACTATAGTAGCAGGGGCACTCATATATATAGCATTTCCAAAAATATTCATAAAATCCCACAGTTGAAAACGAACCCAGCGCCCGCCAGTCTTTTGAAGGGGCAGTGGACGGAGATTGTATTTTTTCCAATACGCTCGATAAATCCGCCTCCCCACCCGCGTAAGGCGAACCTCAATATCATCATTAAGATTTACTTCAATATTCTCTAATTGTAATTGCGCGCCAATTTTTGATATCGCCATCTGATATTTTTCCTTTTTCAACGAACCCAACTCTGAAAATATATTAATTTAAAAAATAAAATAATGCAAATTTGCTAAATATTTTTTAAAATATTTAAAAAAATGATTGGCATACGCTATTACTTTGAGTGATATAATGCGCTAAAATCCGCAACGATAATTTATTTATAAAAATTGACTTAACACTGATAAAATTATAATCTAACAGCAAATGTTTGAGTTCAACAGTTCATTTGGCCTTAAATTGAATATCCCGCAGATAGTCAGGGCTATTTCTGATTTTATAGACGCCGACCCGAAACGGGAATACAAAATAATCGTCGGTTCGGATTCCGAAAGAAGGCCGGAAAACAGGGCAAACTTCGTAACCGCTATTGTCGTCCATCGCGTCGGAAACGGCGGACGCTATTTTTGGCGCCATATAGACCTTGGCAATATCCATACGCTAAGGGACAGAATGTGGCAAGAGGTAATTTTATCTCTGGAAATCGGAAAAGAACTGGCAACTCTCATAAAAAACACCAAGCTGGAAAAATGCGGATTTGAAATCCATGTTGACGTCGGGGAAAATGGGGCGACAAAATCAATGATCCAGGAATTGGTCGGAATGGTCCGCGCCAATAATTTTGAGGCCAAAACAAAACCGGAAAGTTTTGCCGCCAGCAATGTGGCGGATAGACACGTATAAATAGTCAAATGTCCGCAAAGTCCATAAAGTAAAAAGTAAATTCCAAACTCATCATACAAATATTATAACTTTCGACTTTATAAACTTTAAGACTTTATAGACTAATTTTATGGATAAAATTGTTCTAGACATAGAAACAAAAAATTCTTTCGCCGATGTCGGCGGACAGGAAAATCTGACAAAACTGGATATTTCTTTTGTCGGAGTTTATTCATACAATAAAAACCAATATCTTTCTTTTTTTGAAAACGAACTGGATAAACTGGGCCCGATTCTGCAAAATGCCGGCTTGATAATCGGTTTCAGCTCAAACCGTTTTGATCTGCCCATTTTAAATAAATATTACAATTTTAATGTCCTCGCGTTGGAAAGTTTGGATATTCTTGATGAAATAGAAGAAAAACTTGGACATCGGATCAGTTTGGACCAGCTGGCATTCACCAATCTCGGCGCAAATAAAACCGGACACGGGCTGGATGCCATAAAATACTATAACGAAAAAAGATTTGAAGAACTGCAAAAATACTGCCTGAACGACGTAAAGCTTACCAAAGACCTCTACGAACTTGGGCTTAAACAAGGAAACTTAATGGTGCCGACCAACCACGGCGCAAGCATAGTAAAAGTTCCATTCAGCTGGCACGAACGGCTTCCGCACGATAATCTGACTCTTTTTTAAATCAATTTTAGAACATAAAAAAACCGCTTATCTGCGGTTTTTCTTTGAATAAAATTTTTCAAGTTTTCTCAATAATTCTTCATCTTCTATAAAATAAAAACCGCCGCAACGCATATTTTCAATCAATTGCCCCAACCGCAAATCAGGATTTTTTCTCCAAATCTTTCCCAATAAACCTAGAATTTTTTGAATTCTTTCTGGATCGCGCAATTTCGCCAAATGCCCATAATCTCTTTCCATTTTCTTCAAAACTCTCTGCATATCAGAAAAATCCACACCGATTTCATTATACGGGCAATGCGGCAAATGCTTATTTGCGGTTCCGCAGACACAAAGCTTTTTTTCAGCTAAAGAAGCCATTTTCCAATCCCATCCCTTTCCAATACGGACAACCCGCGATGCGCCAAGCGCTTTAACGATTTCTCGCGTTTTTTTGCTCTTTTTTACCATTATTCCCTCCCCCAGGAACATCATCAAGAAACTAAAAATATCTTAAATTATAACAACAATAAAGTCAATATTATCGCAAAATCTAATCTTCCAATATCAATCCTTTTATTTCCTCTAATTTCTTATCTAATATTTCTTGCGAAACGGATTCCATATTCAACCTCAATAAATCCTCGGTATTGGACGGCCTTAAATTAAACCAGTAATCGGAAAATTCCATTGTCAAACCATCCAGCTTGCTGATTTTTGCTCCCTGATTTTTATATATTTTTTCAATTTTATTTAAAACTGCATTTTTATTTTTTATTTCAAAATTTATTTCTCCGGACCGATAATATTTCGGCAATTTATCCAGCCAGCTTGCCAAATCGGTTTTTAATCCGGAAACAAAATTAATAATTGAAATCGCCGCAAAAATTCCCGCGTCGCAATAAAAGAAATCCCTGAAATAATAATGGCCGGAATGCTCAGCTCCGAACGAAGCATTTTTTTTGCGCATCATCTGCTTGAAAAAATAATGCCCAACCCGAGAAATATAGACTTTGGACTTTGGACTTTGAACTTTGGACTTTTTGAGCCTCCAGCTGGAAAGCGCGCTTGCCACATAAGGCGGTTTGAAATTCTGCATCAGAATATAACCGGCTTCATGCGCGTCAACCCATCTGCCGCGGTTATCGATAAAAAACACCCTGTCCCCGTCACCGTCAAAAATAATTCCTAAATCCGCTTTCTGTTTTTTAACTTCTTTTTCCAGTTGCGCCGTCGCTCCTTCCGCAAGCGGATTCGGCCCGTGCGCCGGAAAATTCCCGTCCGGTCGGCAATTTATAAAAATTGCCGATACATTTGACATTTGACCTTTGACATTTGACTTCCGGAATAATTCTTTCAGAATTATTCCGGTTGTGCCGTTTGAACTGTCAAAAACAACTTTCAATTTCCGCTTTGGCTTAAGAAATTTTTTAAGAAAATCGGCGTAAAGATTTATGTAATCCATAGTTCTATATGAATACTTAATACAGTAAAAATAAACTAGATCAGGTAATCTTTTCTGTTTCACGCGGACGAAGATAAAATACAAGCTCTCGATCTTTAAACCATCGATCCTTGGAAGATACCCAAATATCCCGCAACCAAAGATGGCCATCATAGCGTCGACCGAGTTCAGACACCATTACTCCATCAGACACCCGATTTTTAATAATATTAAAAATATCTGCTATTGGCTGATCCCCATATTGCAATCTCAAATAAACGGCAGTTTCAGCCGAACATAATTCTAGTCCGAGTTCCTGCACGCGTTGATAAATTTCTTCAAATACAGCGCCATGGGAAAAACCAAGATCTTTTACGGAAAGTTTTACCAAATTAATCTGCTTAATTTTTTCTGAAAAAAATAAGTCTTCTTTATCTATTTCATAAGCCTGATAACCCTGCCTAATTTCTTTTCGTTTTAATTCTTTTCCAAGTTCTTTTTTACTTTTACCCCCAATGGTTAATGGCATTTGAAAAATTCTGCTTTTAGGAAAAGAAGTATAAATCTGACTAATGCCATATCTTTGAATAAGATCAAAAACTTTTGGTTTTAATTCACCAATATAGATTTCGATTTTTTCGTTGATTTCTTCCGGAGTTCGGGCAATTTGATCCTTATTAAATATAATAAAAAGGTCATTGTCTGGATTTCTTTCTTTTACAATTTCTTTTATCCTCGGATCTCGTTCGTATCCAAATCCTTTAATATCTATTCCATAAAGAAAAATAAGATCCTCCCTTGGAAGAGCTTCCTTTGTCTGAAGTTTCCTCTCCACTTCGGCTAAATTCTTAACTTCTTTACCTTTCCGAATTTCCCGAAGAGATTGAAATATTTTTTCTGATGTTACTTCTCCGGCTAATTTGAAAGTTCCCGATCTCACTAATTCGCCCTTTTCCGATTCAGGCGTTTCTTTTTGAGGATTTATTTTTTCCATGTTTGACATTAAATATAATGTATTACAAAATAAGCAATTTCTCAATCTCTTTCCCGCTTATCGGCATGGCTTTTTTCCCAACGATTTTAAGCCCGTTATATTCTTTCGGATTATGCGAAGCCGTCGCCATAATTCCTCCATCCGCTTTTAATTTATTAACCAGAAAATAAAACATCGGCGTAGTAGCTATGCCCGCCCCGATAATTTCTATTCTAATGTTCTTAAGAACATTAGAATGTTTTAAACCGTTTGTAATTACTTTGTAAAGCGATGGGGAGCTGAGCCGCGCATCATGACAAACTGCGATTTTCACCTGCCGGCCGCTTTTTTTATTTTTCAGCCGGAAATATCCGCCCATGGTTTCCGATATTTTAGAAACAATTTCCTCGTTGATTTCCCCCGGATACTTTCCTCTAATGTCATTTGCTTTGAATATTTTCCTATCCATTAAATACATTATAACTCTTATTCTTATTGCATTCTAATAAAAAATATCTTATATTATGGCTATCTTTAAAAACTGAATAGGAACCGCAATGACCGCAAAAAATTACACTGAAAGAAAAAAACTCAGGGCCATTGAATCATATCTCGCATGGAACATCACTGAATACGTTAACTGTAAAAATGAAATTTTCAAAAGCATGGACCTCAATAATGCGAACGAAACTACTGCGGAAAAGATAATGCAATACCTCACTAGATACGTTTCAATCTATTATCTAAATATCATTGAAGGAAAATTTCCGCTGGAACATCTCAAAAAATTCATGAGAAAAGAAATCTCAGTGGCGTTAATAATACTGACAAAAAATTATGAATATAATTTTGACGCGGAAAATTCAAAAAAAGAAACTGTGAAAAAATATAAAAAGCGCGTTCAAGATCTTATAAAAAAACACGTTGAATATCTTTTCAGGAGCATTTATCCGGTTTTCGTCCAGTTTAAAAGCCAGGAAGAATTGCTAAAAATAATAGAGACAGCTCTGGAATTTGCAATGTATAAAGAAATCAGCTTGGGAATGATCGCGCCCAACACGGAAAATTATCACGAACTTATGCGGAAAATCTATGAAAATCCGCAAAAATTCAAAAAAAATCTTGAAAGCGCGCTTTCCAGCTTTTCAGTTAAAGCCATGATAGAACGGCTTGTAATCCAAGAGGAAAATCTCGCTGACAGCGCCGAACTGGCGGAAAAAATGCTGGATGAGCAAAGAAAAAAAATCAGCGAATCGCCTGAAATCCAGGCCCGAATGGAAAAAATCCAGATTGCGCTTGAAACATACATCAATAAGAGAACAGAAGAAATATTCCCGCCATAAAGGCGGGTTTTTGTTATATTTCCCTAAATTGAAATCTTTGATTTTGCATCAATTTC
>JBBUBH010000086.1:0-24503 GCA_038078395.1 Patescibacteria group bacterium | reverse complement strand
TGGTAGAGCGAGGTCTTCATAAGGCCGAGGTCGCAGGTTCGATCCCTGCCACAGGTACTATAAAGTTTCAATAATTTTATTTGCCGCCGGCATAAAATAAAATAATCAGCCCGTTGTTTGAATAGGGGCTGATTCTTTTTTATACTATAATGATATAATAATGAAGAAGTTTCTTGTCATAATAACAACAATATTGATTGCGGGAGCGGCAGGATATTATATTTTTAATCGCGATAATTTTTTCCAATATTCATTTCCTGAATTTGGTCAGAAAAATATCGCATTATCCGATTTTTTCCGCGAGGTAGGGAGCGGTAAATCCACAGATGGCATTTTATCGCAGGTTGATTTGATGATAAATGGCGAAGACGGGCTATTGGAAAAAGTTGCGGATAAGGTAGAGTCGGCGGCAGAGAAGATAGTTGGCGATTTCAAGTTTGAAACTTTTCAAAAAATAAAAAGCGCGGTAAATGATAAGATTGACGATATGGGGAATAGTGTCGGCATAAGCGTTGGAGTCGGAAAAATTAGAGAAGCCGGAAAAACCGATCCCGTAGCTTTTTCCGTAAAATCCGGCACCCCAGCTTATTTTACGCTTGCTAATCGTGATAATGACAAATTAGATTATGAAGCGGATTGGCGGGATGGGAATAAAGATGCGGGGACAATTAAAATTGGGGATAAAAAGACCCTTTCGCATAATTGGGCAAAGGCGGGAGAGTATTTAATACAATTTAAAATTACCACTAACGGTGAAGAAAAAAATTATCAGTTTTTAATCAGCATATTTTAATGGAAAACAAAAAAATGGAAGAATTGAAAGCATCGGCTTTGAATTCTATAAAAAATTCAAAAGATTTGAAATCTCTTGAAGAAATAAGAGTTAAGTTTTTGGGCCGTAAAGATGGCGAGATAACCAGGATTCTGCGTTCTTTGAAGGATTTATCAATTGAAGAAAAAAGAAAAATTGGTCCGTTGGCGAATGCTTTGCAAAAAGAAATTGAAGAAACGCTTAATGAGAAACTAAAACAACTTACAACTTACAACTTACAACTTACAACTGGAATAGATCTGACGATGCCGGGAAAAAAAGTTTCCAGCGGGCATTTGCATCCGTTAACCATAATTGAAAAAGAAATCCGGGAGATTTTTAAGGCGATGAATTTTTCCGTTGTGGACGGTCCGGAGGTTGAAAGCGAGTTTTATAATTTTGACGCTTTGAATATTCCCAAGAATCATCCGGCGCGGGATGCGTGGGATACGTTTTGGCTGCGCCAAAACGAGTCAAAAGTTGAAAGTAAAAAGTTAAAAGAAAGACTATTATTGAGAACCCATACTTCTCCTGTTCAGATAAGGTATATGGAACAGCACAAGCCCCCGTTTCAGATTATCGTTCCGGGAAGGGTTTTCAGGTATGAAGCGACTGATGCTTCCCATGAAACAAATTTCCACCAGGTTGAGGGTTTGATGGTGGGGAAGAATATAACGCTGGCGAATTTTAAATTTGTCATACAGGAATTTTTCAGCCGGCTTTTCAAGAAAAATGTGAAAATCAGATTAAGGCCGAGCTATTTTCCGTTTGTCGAGCCGGGGCTGGAAGTTGATGTGGAATGCATTAAATGCAGTATGCGAATGCCCGAGCAAAGCTCCATACGAAAGGCACATGCGAATGAATCTTGTTCTGTGTGTAAGGGTACGGGCTGGCTTGAAATTATGGGCGCCGGCATGGTGCATCCGAAAGTTTTTGAAGCCGTTCATTATAATCCGAGGGACTGGCAGGGATTTGCTTTTGGACTGGGATTAGAACGAGTGGCGATGATTAAATATAATATCCCCGATATCCGGCTGTTCTGTTCCGGAGATTTAAGATTTATTAAACAATTTTAAAACGCGATACGAAACTACGAATTGACGCAAATCTACAAATAAATTTAAATATGAAGTTTTCATTTAACCTTATTAAAAAATTAGCCCCGGGAAAATACGATAAGGCTTTGCTGGTGGAAAAGCTTAATCTGCATTCTTTTGAAGCGGTTGACGCAGGCGGGGATGTTCTGGAAGTTTCCGTCCCGCCGAACCGTTTTTCCGATGCGGCCTCGCATTTGGGGCTGGCAAGGGAAGCCTCGGTTATTTTTGGAGTGAAATTGGATGATCCGGCGGCGCAAGCTATTAAATTTGACCATAAAGATCAAGGAATTTTCCGGGTGAATATAAAAGATAAGGATTTATGCAAGCGCTATTTGGCGGCTTATGCGGCTGAAGTCAAAGTCGGGCCGTCGCCTGAATGGATGAAAAATGTTCTGGAAACTTGCGGACTGCGCCCGATAAATAATGTCGTTGATATAATGAATTATGTGATGCTGGAAACCGGCCAGCCGCTGCATGCTTTTGATGCGGATAAAGTTTCCGGCGGGCTTGTCGCGCGCCGGGCAAAAAATAAGGAATCTATAATTACGATCGATAATCAGGATTTTGAGCTTGATAATAATATATTGGTTATTGCCGATGCCAAGAATGTTTTGGCGATTGCCGGAATAAAAGGAGGGAAACTGAGCGAGATAAGCGCTAAAACTAAAAGAATTCTGGTAGAGGCCGCTAATTTTGACGGCACCGCCATTTATAAGGCATCCGCCGCATTGAAGCTTAAAACGGACGCTTCAGTCAGATTTTCGCATAATTTAAGTCCTGAACTGGCGAGAATCGGCATGTTCAGGACGCTTTCGCTTTTAAAGGAATTGGCGGGGGCGGAAATTCATCCGCCGGTTGATGTTTATCCTAAAAAACAAAAGAGCGATATTTTGCGGATTGATGCGGATGAAATAAATAATCTGATCGGCGCGGAATTTAAAATAAAAGAAATCGCCGCTATTTTAGAAAAACTCGGTTTCAAAAAGAAAGCGGCGGGAAAATTTGAAACGCCATTAATCCGTCCCGATATTGAAAATATTGAAGATGTTGCCGAAGAAGTCGCGCGCTTTGAGGGATTTAATAATTTAAAGCCGGTGGCGCCGTCAGTGGCGCTCGGCGTTGCGCAGGAAGAAGAAATAATCCTTTTAAAAGACAGAATAAGGAATGTTGCGGTCTCCGCCGGGTTTGATGAAATTTACAGTTATTCTCTGGTTTCTGAGGAAGAAACGAAAACTGCTCCTGCGGAGATTTTTGGCGTTTCCGATGCTGTTGAATTGGCTAATCCGATGAGCAGGCAAGTGGCTGTTTTAAGGAATAATCTGGCAAGCGGATTGGCAAAAGCGCTGAAGGAAAATCTCCGGTTTTTTGAAGAAGTGAAAATTTTTGAAATCGGCAGGATTTTTGGGAAAACAAAGAACGGCGTCAAAGAAACAAATATCCTTGGCGTTGCCCTTTCCGGAAAAAATGCGGTTTTGGAATTAAAGGGTTTTATTGATTATCTGTTCCGGAAATTGGGAATAGTCGATTATTTTTTACCGGAACTTAATCTTAAAAATAAATTAGTTAAATTGAACGAGTCGTTGCGGATTGAAACCGGCGATCACCATGTATTGGGATATTTGGGAACTTTGGAAGGAATGCGCGGAGCTGTTTTGGAAATTGATTTGGAAAAACTGCTTAAAACGGTTGATGAGGAAAAGGAATATGAACCGCTTTCAAAATACCCGTCGATTATCCGCGACATTTCCATATTGGTTGATGATTCCGCCAGGGTCGGGGATATTCTGGATTTGATCCAGCGCGTAAGCCCGAAATGGGTTGATGACGTTGATCTGATTGATTGGTATCAGGATGAAAAATTGGGCGAAAATAAAAAAAGCCTGACTTTCAGGATAGTATTCCAGGCGGATGACCGGACGCTGACCGATTCCGAAGTTGATAAGGAAATGGCAGCTATCAATAAAGCTATTATAGAGAAATTTGACGCGGAATTGAGGTAAAAATATCCGGAATAGTATTTTAGCCTGCTCGCATCCACTTGAATTGCGCAACATAGTATTGTAATATTTAAAATGGAATTTTGATAAAATACCCGAGGAATAATGGATAACGTTAAAGTGACCGTAATGATTCGTGGCGATGTGTTTAAATTTATAAAGAAGTATCATCAGGAAACCGGTCTACAGATGACGCGTATCGTGCATAATGCATTACTTTTATATAAAGACCTTCTTGATAAAGGTGCTTTAAAAGGAAAGAAGCGGCTTGTTCTTTTGGACGAGAAAGAAGATAGGGGTGTGTTTTTAAAATATAATAATCTTTGATTTTTTATCCCTGCCATAGGCGGGGATTTTGTTTGTTTTTTATCCCCAAAAACAGTTGTTCTTTAACTCATTTTTTGTTATAATTCAATAAAGAAAATATAGGGGAAATTAAGGAAAAAAGCGGGGCTTTTTTTAATTTAATAATAAATTAAAAATCAAAATGGCTAAAGATAAAGACCCTTCGATGGGCTCAGGGCAAGAGAAAAAAGACAAAATACCTTCATATACAGCCAAGGATATTTATGTTTTAGAGGGTTTGGATCCGGTCAGGAAAAGGCCGGGCATGTATATCGGCACTACGGATACTGCCGGACTCCATCATTTGATTTGGGAAGTTGTCGATAACTCCATCGATGAAGCGATGGCCGGTTACGCCAAGAATATCCGGGTGGAACTTTTACCGGGAAATAAGATAAGTGTGGTTGACGATGGTCGGGGTATCCCAGTAGAAACTCATAAGCAGACAAAAAAATCAGCTTTAGAAACAGTAATGACTACGCTTCATGCCGGCGGAAAATTCGGCGGCGAATCCTATAAAGTTTCTGGCGGCTTGCACGGCGTCGGTGTTTCTGTTGTTAATGCGCTTTCAAAATGGCTGAAGGTTGAAGTGCACCGCGACGGCTATATATGGGTTCAGGAATATGAACGCGGAAAGCCGCAATATAAAGTTAAGAAAACCGTGAAGAGCCCGTCTATCGGAACAACTGTCACTTTTATTCCCGACGAGCAAATTTTTGAAAAAATTGAATGGGATGTGAAAAGAATAGTTGATCATTTGCGCCAGCAAGCATTTCTTACTAAGGGAGTGCGTATTGAAGTGGTTGACCAGAGGAAATTGCCGGCATCGTATCATGGATTTTATTTTGACGGCGGCCTGCTTTCTTTTATTAAATATCTGAATCAGACCGAAAAGCCGCTGCAGGAAGAGCCATTTTATGTCAGCAGGGAAGCGGAAAAAATTGAAGTTGAAGTGGCTTTTTTATTCAATGATGAGATTGAAACTTCAGAATTAAGTTTCGCAAATAATATCTATACTTCAGACGGAGGAATGCATATGACCGGTTTTCGTTCGGCGCTGACCCGGACGCTTAATGATTACGGTTCGCGCGAGGGCTATATAAAAGGCGCCGATGATAATCTGACCGGCGAGGATGTCAGGGAGGGGCTTTCAGTGATTGTTTCGGTTAAATTAAGGGACCCTCAATTTGAAGGGCAGACAAAAGCGCGTTTGGGAAATCCGCCGGCAAGGACTGCGGTGGAAAGCGTTGTCGGCGAGAGTTTGAAAGAATGGCTGGAACGGCATCCTGCCGATGCAAGGAGAATAGTGGAAAAATGTCTACTTGCTTTGAAAGCCCGCAAAGCCGCCAAGGCCGCCAAAGACACTGTTCTTAGAAAGGGCGCACTTGAAGGCCTTACTTTGCCGGGAAAGCTGGCGGATTGCAGTTCGCGCGATCCAGCCGAGTCAGAATTGTTTATAGTGGAAGGGGATTCGGCTGGAGGATGTTTTTTTGGCGATACTAAAGTTGCTTTAGCTGACGGAAGAAATATTTCATTTAAAGAATTAGTAAAAGAAGACAAGCACGGGAAAAAGAATTTTTGCTATACGATTAAAAAAGATGGAAGCATCGGCATTGCGCCGATTTTAAATCCCCGGCTAACCAAATATAATGCCGAGGTGATTAAGGTTGTTTTAGATAACGGTGAAGAAATCATTTGCACTCCGGACCATAAATTTATGCTGGTAAACGGCTTATTTAAAGAAGCAAAAGATTTAACTGCCGAAGATTCTTTGTTGCCTCTTAATAGGCAATATTCGCAGATTGGAAAACGAATTACTATTGAAGGATATGAAATGGTTTTTGATCCAAAAGATTGTCGTTGGATTTTCACTCATCTTTTAGCAGATCAATATAATTTAAAAATCGGTGTCTATATAGAAAGCGATGGTTCAAATAAACATCACGCCGACTTTAATAAGTTAAATAATAATCCTGATAACATAATAAGAATGCCCAGAGAAAAACATATGGAATATCATAGAAAAATGATTCAATTTGGCTTGCTTAGAAAAGATATAAAAGAAAAAGCTAAAAGAGCTCACCAAACAATAGAATATAAAGAAAAAGTAAGAGCAATTATGACTACTCCAGAAATGAGAAAATCGCTTAGCGAGCGGGCAAAAAAGCAATGGCAGAATCAGGAGTATAAAGAATATATGGTAAGTAAATTTTTAGATTTTTACCGAAATAATATTGATTATCAAAAAGCCAATAATAATCTTCTTGATAAAATACAAAAAGAATATTGGAGTAAAAAAGAGAATCGGCAAAAACAGGCAAAGAAGGCGAGTCAGTATTTCGTCAATCATCCAGAAAAAATAGAGGAGCGGTCTGTTTTGGCTAAGCAGCAGTGGCAAAATGATGAACTTAAAAATTGGCGGAGAGAAAAAACTAAAGAACAATGGACGCAAGAATTTAGAATTCAGAGAAAGAAAGCTTATAACGAAACTTATTATCGGAAGGCAATGTCAGTCTTGCGCGCTATCTATGAAAAATTAGGTAAGGTTGATTTTCAAGAATATCAAAATATCCGAAAAGCTGCCAATGATAAATCGCTTTTAAGGTCGGATACGATTTTGGTAAGATTTTTTAGCAATGATCACGAAAAGCTGGTTTTAACAGTAGAAAATTATAATCACAAAATTAAACTTATTTTAAAGTTAAAAGAAAGAATTGATGTTTATGATATAGAAGTGCCGGAAACTCATAATTTTGCTTTGACTTCCGGTGTTTTTGTACATAACAGTGCTAAGCAAGGCCGCGATCGCCGGACGCAGGCAATACTTCCGCTCCGGGGGAAAATTTTAAATGTTGAAAAATCTCGTATCGACAAGATGCTTCTGAATAAGGAAATCAGGGCGCTGGTTGTCGCCTTGGGAACGGCGATAGCGGAATCATTTAATATGGAAAATCTGCGCTATGACAAGATTATCATAATGACCGATGCCGATGTTGATGGAGCTCATATCCGCACGCTTCTTCTGACGCTTTTTTACAGATATTTCCAGCCGCTGATGGTAAATGGGCATATTTATATTGCCCAGCCGCCGCTTTATAAGATCCAAAAAGGAAAAGAATCCAAATATGCTTACAGCGATTCGGAAAAAGATAAAATAGTGAAAGCTTTGGGCGGGGACAGCGGCATTAATATTCAGCGCTATAAAGGTCTCGGAGAAATGAACCCTGACCAGCTTTGGGAAACGACAATGGATCCTTCAAACCGCATGATGAAGCAGGTTGCGATAGAGGATGCGGTCCAAGCCGATAAATTATTTGATATTCTGATGGGATCTGAAGTTGAGCCGCGGAAGAATTTTATACAGGCGCATGCCTTGTCGGTTAAAAATCTTGATATATAAAATCGTTGACACTATTAAAATAAAAGTTTATTATACATCCATGCTTGAAAAAATAACTTCTTTTTTACAGGAATCAAAACAGGAGCTTGGCCGCGTTAATTGGCCGACCGGTCCGGAAACAACCCGGCTTACTTTAATCGTTATCATTATGTCGCTTTTTGTCGCATTTTTCCTCGGCGCGCTTGATTTTATTTTCACTTATTTATTGGAAAAATTTTTTATCGGATAAATTATGGAGGCAAAAAAGAAGGATTCTAAAATGGTTGAGATTAAGGATAAGACACGGCATTGGTATGCGGTGCATACTTATTCGGGCTATGAAGATGCGGTAACCCGCTATTTGAAGCAAAGAGTGGACTCTCTTTCAATGAATGATAAAATTTTTGAAGTTTTAGTTCCAAAGGAAACGAAAATCAAGATTAAAAATGGAAAACGCCGGACAGTGGAGGAAAAGATTTATCCGGGGTATGTCCTTGTTGATATGATTTTAACCGAGGATTCCTGGTATGTTGTCAGGAACACTCCGCGCGTGACCGGTTTTGTCGGTCCGGATTCCACAACGCCTGTCCCGCTCTCAAGAGACGAAATTGACGCGCTTATGGCGCGGATGGGCAGCGGACAGAAGAAATTCAAGGTTGAATTTAAAGTCGGGGAACTGGTAAAAATAGTGGATGGACCGTTTAAAGATTACGACGGGAAGATTTCCGAGATTGATGAGGAAAAAGGGAGGGTAAAAGTTTTGGTTCCTATTTTCGGAAGGGATACAGCGGTTGAATTAGACTCGTTACAGGTCCAAAAAACATAATTAATCAGCTTTTAGCTTTGAGCTTTTAGCTTTTAGGGATTTAAAAATTTCTAACAGCTAACAGCTAACAGCTAACAGCTAAATGAATGGCAAAACCAATAAAAACAACATTAAAACTGCAGATTGAAGCCGGAAAAGCGAATCCGGCGCCTCCGATTGGACCGGCTCTCGGCCAGCACGGAGTTAATATCCAAGATTTTTGCAAGAAGTTCAATGATGCGACCAAGGATATGACTGGAGACGTTGTTCCGGCAGAAATAACTATTTACGAGGACAGAAGTTTTGATTTTAAATTGAAAACCCCGCCGGCTTCCACGCTTTTGAAAAAAGCCGCTGGAATTGAAAAGGGATCTGCCGATTCGTTGAAAATTAAGGCGGGAAAAGTTACAAAAGAAGATGTTAGAAAAATTGCGGAAAGGAAAATGATTGATTTAAATGCTTATGATATTGATGCGGCGATGAAAATTATAGAAGGCACGGCAAGGAATATGGGAATTGAAGTGATTGATTAAAAAAAAGAAAACCGTCCCGCTAAGCGGGACGGTTTTTGTTTATGGTATGGGCCTGTATTTTTTGATCAATGCGGTAAGAAGATTCACTCTCCAAAAACCGAGTTCGTTTATGATTCTATCGAGATCGTCTTCTTTTGTAATTTGCGTATTATCCAATATAAACATCACTTCTTTATCGGAAAATCTTGTTTTTGGGTCGCTGCGGATGGCAATAACACATTCATCCACCGTGAATATTCTTTCGGATTTTTCTTCAGCCATTTTTTCTCCTATTTAAGAGCTATTGATTAGCATATAGAGGAAAATTATTGAAGTCAATAAAAAGTTGATATTAATCTTTATTGCTGTTAAGTTTTATTTAGTATCTTTATAATAAGGAGATAATATGGAAAAACAAAGAGGGAAATTTATCGTTTTAGACGCTATTTCCGGCGCAGGAAAGGGGAAACAGATTGAATTGCTTAAAAAGAAATTATCAGATTGTTATTTTGATTTTGAACCGAGTGATGAATTGTACGGGGAAGTTATTCATTCGATTATTGAAAGGCGTGGGTGTCGGGAGGAAACTTTGGAAAGATGTCTTTCTTTTGGTAATCCGGAAAATGAATTTTGGATTAGAATTTATGGCATTATCAGAAAGATGATGGCGGGCTTGCTTCCAACGGAAAAAGAAATTCAAATGCTTTATATGGCGGATCGTGTGTATGGTTTGGAAACAAAATATTTGCCTAAATTAGAAAAGGGAATAAACGTGATATTGGACAGATATTTTTTTAGCACGCTAGCTTATGGTTTTTCCGGCGGTTTGGATATGGATGTGCTGTGGAATTGGCAGATGAAAGCATTTGCTTCAAGTAAGATGATTTTGGATAATTGGAAGCCCGATCTTCTGATTATTTTCGATTTGGATGCGAAAACGGCGATGAAGCGTTTGAAATTATCAGGCAAGATCATAGATATATTTGAAGAGAAATTGGAGCGCCTCAATAAGATAAGAGACGGTTATAAGATATTAGCTGGCAGAAGCGATCTTTCTAAAAAAATAACGGTTATAGATGCAAGCCGAAGCATAAATGAAATTCATGAAGATGTATTATCAGAAATTAAATTGATTTTAAATCAAAAACCGCTGTAAAAGGCGGTTTTTTTATTCTTTAAAATAATGCTAATATTTAAATATATATATGAAATTTTCAACGTCTAAATTAGTGGCAGATCCTATTTTGGGTCTTATAGATATTACCCAGTTTTTGCCGATGATAGATGTGAAAGAATTTCAGTCGTTGGCTTTTAAATATCAGCTGGGGCTTACTCTTTTTCTTTTCCCGTCGGCAACCCATAGCCGGAAACAGCATTGTTTCGGGGCTTTTAAGCGCACCAAGAATCTTATGCATCATTGGTTGAAAATCGGAATGATAACTCCGGACCAATCACAAACGCTTTGCGCTTATGCTCTTTACCATGATATTGGTCATGGACCGTTTTCCCATATGGTGGAGCCACTTTTTGATCTGACTGAGGAATCAAAGAAAACCGATTTGCGCGCTGATGATGCTATGGCGATTGAGATTGTCGGGGGGCTAAGGAGGGAAGTTGAGGCAAGCGGAATTAATTATGATGAATTTTATAAAATTTTTAAGCATGAAAATCCGCTCTATCTTGTTGTGCACGATAAGAATCTTGGCTCCGAAAAATTTGATTATCTGACAAGGGACGCTTTTTATACTATTAATGAAATTCCCGGGGTTGATTATCTTACGCGCCATATATATTTTGTTGAAAATCAGCTGGTGATAGATGAAAAAGTGATTGATCAGGCGAAGGCGATTCAGGAATTTTATATTAAAATGTCCAAGCATGTGTATCTCCGGAAAAAAGCTGCTATTCTCCAGCGTTTTGTGCAGAAAATGGCTTATGAACTGGTTAAAGAGGGGATGTCGGTTTTTGAAATTTGGAAATTTACCGATTTTGGGCTTTTGGGGCGGTTTGAAACATCCGTTAATCCGATAATTCGTTATTATTATGATCGGCTCATGTCGGGACAATTTCCTAAGGCTGTTCTAGAACTCAGGTATGAGCAATTTGTTAAATCTGATAATCTGATTTTTGATAAAGCGCTTAATGTTTTTGGTGTTTCCGAAGGAGAGCTTAATAAAATTCTTTTTAATAAAGAATTAATGGGGCTGAAATCTTTGGCAGATATCGAGAGGAAAATTGCGGTTATTGCTGGAGTTCCAGAGGAAAGCATTATGATAACTCCGCCTATGTCTAGTCATAGATTTGCTCCCGAGGATGTTAAGGTTTACGGCCAGGATGGTAAAATAAATATGCTCAGCAATTATTATCCGAGTCATTTTGCCGCTATGGTTGAATATGGCCGTTCCCATCAGATGTTAAGGGTTTGTGTTTTTTCGGAGTATCGGGATAAGGTAAGCGATAATGCCGAGAAAATAAAAGATTATATTTTAAGCTTAACCAAGTAATATGAAATATTTGCCGACAATCGGACTTGAGGTTCATGCGGAACTTCGCACTAATACGAAGATGTTTTGTGGGTGCCAGAATAATCCAGACGAAAAAGAACCGAATAAAAATACTTGCCCGGTCTGCTTAGGCCATCCGGGAGTTTTACCAACAATAAATAAAAAAGCCGTAGAATTAATTATAAAAATAGGGTTTGCGGTTGATGGAGAAATAAATAAGCAATTTAAATTTGACCGCAAAAATTATTTTTATCCCGATCTTCCTAAGGGGTATCAAATTTCTCAGTTTGATAAGCCGATTGTTAAGGGTGGAAGCGTTGATATAGCTGACCGGCTTGGCGAGTCCAAAATTGTGGAGTTGAACAGGGTCCATCTGGAAGAAGATGCTGCAAAATTGGTGCATTCGGGCAGTGATTCAACCTTAATTGATTTTAACCGCGGCGGGGTTCCTTTGATGGAACTTGTGACAGAACCGGTTATCCATAGCGCCAAAGAAGCGGTCGCTTTTGCCAAAGAGTTACAGCTTATTCTGCGGTATTTGGGCGTGTCTGACGCTGATTTGGAAAGAGGACAGATGAGGGTTGATGCGAATATCTCGCTTAGCGCTGATGAGAAATTGGGAATCAGGACGGAAATTAAAAATTTGAATTCTTTCCGGGCGATTGAAGGGGCGATAAATTATGAAATTGAGCGGCAGGCGGAAGTTTTGGATTCCGGGAAAAAAATAAAACAGGAAACTCTTGGTTGGGATGACATTAAAAATAAAACTATTTCCCAGCGTTCCAAAGAAGAAGCGCATGATTACCGTTATTTTCCTGAGCCTGATCTGCCGCCCATGGATCAATCCGGTTTTGATTTAACGGCGCTTAAATTGGAAGTGCCGGAATTGCCGCAGGTGAAAAGATTGCGCTTTAAAAGGCAATTCAAACTTTTTGAAGAGCAGATTAATATCATAGTTGAAGACCGGCAAGAGGCTAATTATTTTGAAGAAGCGGTTTCTGAATTGGAAGCGGACGCCAGCGAGGAGGCGACGGGCAAAAAAATCCAGCTTTTATTTAATTATTTGAACAGCGATCTTAAAGGATTAATGAAAGAACGGGCGCTTGGTTTTGATGTTATAAAAATTACTTCGGAAAATTTTGCCGATCTGGCGGAAATGGTTTTTAAAAATGAAATTAACAGTCGGGTGGCAAAAGATTTATTGGCAAAAATGGCGGACACAGGAGTTGACCCGCGGACAATTGTTGAAAATGAAGGGCTTGGCCAGATTTCAGGAGAGGAAGCGCTTCAGGAAATAGCGGGCAGGATAATAGAAAATAATCCCGCCGCGGTTACTGACTATAAAAAAGGAAAATTGAATGCTTTGCAGTTTTTAGTCGGAAAAGCCATGGCAGAACTTAAAGGCAGGGGAAATCCGGGAGTATTGAAATCTTTATTTGAAAAATTATTAAAATAGAGTTATTTTGAACAATATGAAGAAATTTGAAATTGCGCCGAAGCCGAAGATTACTCCATTAGAAGAAAATCTTGCGAGGGAAGCGGCGGAAAAAGCGCGCAAGGAAAAAGCCGGGAAATTGAAAGCGGAAAAAGAAAAAGCCGCCGAGGCTGCTGAACTTAAAGAAGCTGTTGAACAATATTTCCGGGATAATCCTCCGTTGCGCGAAATTACTCTCGAAGATAGGAAGGAAGCGGAAGAATTTGTGAAGAAATTGGAGAAGAAACAATAATATTTAAAACGGAATTTCCGTTTTCAGGTGTTCCACAAAATGCTCTATTTTCATTTCTCCGATGGGCCCCTTTCCTCGTTTGCGGATATTTATTGTTCCGATTTTTTCTTCAGCGGCGCCGACTATAGCGATATAGGGGATTTTTTTCATTTCCGCTTCGCGGATTTTTTTGCCGATTGTGTTATTTGAATCATCCATAGTTACTCTAAATCCGTGTTTTTCAAGATGTTCTTTTGTTTTTTTGGCATAACTGTTTTGGTGTTCAGAAATAGGCAATATTGCGATTTGTTCAGGCGCGAGCCAGAATGGAAAAATTCCGGCATAATGCTCAATAAGAAAACCAATCATTCTTTCATGGGTTGAAAGCGGGGCGCGGTGGATGCAGATCGGAGTTTTTTCTTTTCCGTCTTTATCGGTATAAATTAGCCCGAATCTTTCCGGCACGGCAAAATCAACCTGATTGGTGGCAAGCGTGAATTCTTTGCCGATGGCGCTCCATACTTGGACATCGATTTTGGGGCCGTAAAAAGCTGCTTCATTCGGCACTTCTATAAAAGAAATTTTCCCTTTTTCCATTGCGTCGCGGACCATTGCTTCGGTTTTTTTCCATAATTTTTCATTATCAATATATTTCTTGCCAAGCCCTTCTTTATTATGGGTAGAAAATCTCATTATATATTTATTAATTCCAAAAATTTCAAAGTATTTGAGGTACATCTTTATTACCGCCATAAATTCATCGGCGAATTGCTCTTCTGTGCAATAAATGTGCGCGTCGTTCATCTGCATTGACCTTACGCGCATCAATCCGAAAAGTTCCCCGCTTTTTTCATAGCGGTAGCAGGTGCCGTATTCGGCAAGGCGCAATGGCAGGTCGCGGTAGCTTTTTGGTTCATCCGCATAAATTTGATGGTGATGCGGGCAGTTCATGGCTTTGAGATAGTAAGTTGTTTTTTCTCCGGTTTCTTCTTCCAATATCATCGGAGGGAACATTGTTTCTGCATAATAAGGAAGATGTCCCGATGTTTTGTACATTATTTCTTTTGCGATGTGCGGGGTTTTTACCCTGAGATAGCCGGCGCGCCTTTCCATTTCTTTCGCCAGTTTTTCCAATTCTTCAATCATTGCGGCGCCATTTGGAAGCCATAAAGGAAGTCCGGGACCGACGAGGTCGCTGAAAGTGAAAATTTTTAGTTCTTTTCCGAGTTTTCTGTGATCCCGTTTTTTCGCTTCTTCTATTAATTTTAAATAATCTTCCAATTCTTTTTTAGTTTCAAAAGCGAGCCCATAAATGCGGGTGAGCATCGGATTTTTCTCGCTGCCCTTCCAATAGGCGCCTGCCAGGTGGGTGAGTTTGAACCCTCCCACATTTATTTCCGAGGTATTTTTTACATGAGGTCCCTTGCAGAGATCGGTGAAAATATCGGAAGTATGGTAAACATAAATAGGGGATTTTTCTTTTTCCAGTTCTTTGACCAGTTCCAGTTTGAATTTTTGTCCGGTAAGGAGTTTTTTAGCTTTTAAGGGAGTTATTTTTTCCGCTTTGAAATCCAGTTTTTTATTTATCAGATGCCACATTTCTTTTTCTAACTCTTTCAGATTGGCGTCGCTTATAGGATTTTTGAAAAGAAAATCATAATAAAACCCGTTTTCAATGACCGGGCCGATGCCGAGCTTGGTGCCAGGATATTTTTTCAGCACTGCCGCCGCCAGAAGGTGGGCGAGCGAGTGGCGGATTTCATCTAAAGAAGCTCCCAGTTTCATGAGATTTATTATAGGTTATTTCAGAACTCATTTCAATTATGTTTGATTTTCCGCCGGAAGTTGATTAGAATACAGCCAGTATTGGATATTGAGAATTGAATAATGGGAAAACCGAAGAAATATCTGTCATTGAAAGAGCGGAAGAAAATTGTCCTAAATGATCTCCTTGAATCGAAAGAAAAAGCGGTAAAAAATATTCCAGAAGACGCCTATTGGATTGATCTGATGATTGAGCATATGCGTTTACTTGAAAATGAGCCTGGATATATTCAGGAATTATACCTGCAGGTCATCACCCGAACATTTGGCAATATATTCAAAAAATCTCTTTCCAATTCATCAGCGGATGACGAGTACGGCTGGGCAATGACTCAACATAATGAAAAAGTTCAGGTGGAGTTTATTCTCGCTGGAATTAATTTTCAGAAATGGCTTAACTACGGCGTTGAAGAAAGAATTGAAGCTATTGAGTATAAGGTATCCAAAGATAAGGATACCAGATGGCAGGTTCTGCAGTTTGATTTTGATTGTCTTTTGCGCCTTTCGGAGAATACTCCGCTCTACGGGAGCATCAGGAAGGATTGCATTGAAATTCAGAAGAAAAAGGCGCTGATATTCAGCGGCGGATACGTTATTCCTCAGGAATGGAGTGGATTCATTTTCCCTAAATATCATTTGGCGTTTAAATATCTCAAATCGGTCAAACTTAACGGAAGCGTGGAAGCCTTTGATACTGCGCGGAATAGAATCAAGCTGATACTGGATTCTTTTTCCAAAGTTCCGGTCAAGAAAGAATTCATGGCGCGCCTGTGGCGCCGCGAGCCGGAAGTTGATCTGTTCCAGGGAAATAGCAGCGATTGCTGTATAGCGATAGGAGAAAAAGAGAAATATCCGGCTGTGCATCTGCCCGGAGTGGTATGTAGAAAATATCCGGCGGGAATTCTGAATTATCTCACCGATTTGGGAATCCAGGTCGCAGAAGTCTATGATATGAGTTCGGAGAATAAACCTCAAATTGGGCAGTGTTGGCTCTATGTATCTTTGGATGATGACGGCAAGCCGATACTGATGGCGGATTCTTTTGATCTCTATTCTAAGTATCGGGCTTCCGAGTCCCAACTGGCAGGTATCAGGGAATGCATGTTTAATTTTCTTAAGAAATACGCGGCTCAATGCGGCATTTCCAAGATAGTGCTCGGGAAAGACGGACCGCTGGTCAGAATAAAAAAAGACCATCATCGGATGCATGAAATACACAACGATGTTCCGGTTGCGGATCTCATGATGGTGAATTTCAGGATGCCGATTGAAAAGCTGGGCGGATTCTTTCTCGGCAGGCCGTATTTTCTGGAAACGCGCGGCGGCATGAACGCTTATCTGGTCGCCGAAAATCTGCCGATACCGCCGTCTGAAAAATTGGGAGTGGAAGAAGCAGAGGGAATGCTGGCGTTAATGCAGATTTTACGTATGTATAAGGTTTAAAAGAGCTCCGCGGGGCTCTTTTTTGTTTCGCCGGACACTTGAAAGTGCTCAATGCGCATGTTAGATTCATATTGGAATATTTGATAATAAAACAGGGAATGAAATGCCAAGTAATGAAGAAATTAATAAGCTCTCCCGTGAGGCGATGGAAGGGGATATCAAAAAAATTGTTTCCTTTTTGAAAGATAATCTCGGAGCTCGAATAACCACTGTGATGAGCGGTAAACGTGATGCGCGAGTTTTGAATTTATGGATAAGCGGACAAGAAAAACCAACCAGTATAGAAGAATTACGTTTGCGTTATGGATATGAAGTAACTGCATTAGTAGTTGCTGAATACGACGCTGAAACGGCTCGGGCATGGTTTATTGGCACTCACGAGCTGTTGAATGATGGCTCTCCAGTTTGCTGGATAGCAGATCATGAAAAAGAAGAGGATTTAAAATTAGTCGTTGCCGACGCAAGGTATTTTCTTTACAGATAGATATAATACAAAGAGCCAATATAGCTCTTTTTTGTTAAATTAAGAAAGTGAGGATTATTTTTTTGTGCAGAAACTTCGGATTTTTTTTAAAATAGCGAGTAATTTATTTGCTGCGTGGCAACTACGGAGTCCTGAAAAGCTTGGTTTTTTGCGGAGCAAAAATTTTCAGGGCGAGGCGTAGGTGGCGTCCCGCGCAGGACGGGACGAACGCCGGTGCCGATAAGCAGGTAAATTACGAGCGTATGTTTGACAATTATCTTTTTATTTGTTAAAATAATTAACAGTTGTTTGAAGGAGCGGAGGAACTGCCAATGAGACAGACAGACTTGAGCTTGAAGGAATTGGAAGCTGAATTTAATAAAGTTCAGTCCTGTTATCCGAAGTGCATGATTGTCAATGAAATTGGCGAGATTTGTTTTTTGGGGGATAAGAAAGCGGAAGCGATTTTGCGGCGGGTTTTGGATTCGAATAAGCCATGCGAACAATTTCCGGCGTATTACTGGCTGTCTGTTTTGGATTCTCCTGATCCGGAAACGATTGCCAAGTTAGTGGCATTCAAGGATAATCCGGCGAATGCGGATGTGGTTGCAGAAGCAAAGGAAGTTTTAGGCGGATAGATGGGTGGCATAAAGCGGCGATTTGAAATCGCCGCTTTTATATTTCCTTCACGTTATCGCAGATGAATTTCGGTTCGTTGTTCCGCCAGGTCATTTTCCCGCTTACCATCACTAATTTATTTTCCTGCCATATTGGCAGAGTTTTTTCCAGAGTATTCGCAAAAACCATGACTTCCATGGTGTCGTTGAAATCCTGTACTTGCGCGAAAAGCATCGGCTGTCCGAGTTTTGTCATTACGCGCTGGATTTTTGATATCACTCCGGCGATTTTCGGTTTTGGGCCGTATTCGTCTGTCGGTTTTGTGAGCAGGGTTTTTATTTCCATGACCTCGTGTTTTTTTAGGATTTCCCTGTGTCCGCTCAATGGATGGTCGGAAATATAAAGCCCGAGCAGTTCTTTTTCCCAGTTTAATTTGTCTTTTTGCAGGGCCGGTTCAAATGGTTTTAATTTTAAAGCGTTCGAGGATATTGTCCGGCTAAAAAGAGACGTTTGCGAGGTGGCTTGTTTGGATTTTCGGACATTGCTTGCGAATTTCAGTATTTCATCGATATTCATCAGTCCGGAATTCCGTTCTATGCCGAGTGAATCAAGCGCTCCTGATTTCAACAAGCTTTCCAATGATTTTTTATTCAGGTCTTTGTGTTCAACGCGGCTTAGTAATTCCGAGAAATTTTTAAATGGCCCGCCTTTTTGCCGTTCGGCGATTATAGCTTCAACGATATTCTGGCCGAGATTTTTTATCGCCAGAAGCCCGAAGCGGATATTTTTTTCTTCCGGCACAAAAGTGGAAACGCTTCTGTTGACATCCGGCGGAAGGACGCTGATTCTGGCTTTTTTGGCTTCCGAAATAAGAACGGCGATCCGATCAACGTCTCCTGAATCGGCATTGAATAGGCTGGCGTAAAATTCAACCGGATAAAGAGTTCTTAAATAAGCCGTGCGGTAAGCGATCATTGCGTAGCAGGCGGCATGCGCTCGGTTGAATCCGTAGCGGGCGAACGGTTCAATGAAATCCCATACCAGTTGGGCGGTTTTTTCAGACGCGCCTTGTTTGATGGCGCCTTTAATAAATTTTTCTTTTTGCTCATCTAAAAGATTTTTTATTTTTTTGCCCACGGCTTTGCGGAGAATGTCGGCTTCGGAATAAGTAAAACCGGCAAAATGACGGGCAATTTCCAAAACTTGGTCTTGGGTAACTATGACCCCATATGTTTTTTTTAAAATCGGCTCAAGTTTGGGATCCAGATAATAAATTTTTTTTCGGCCATGTTTGGCGTCAATGAAAGTGGGTATTGAATCTATCGGGCCAGGCCTATATAAGGCGACCATGGAAATTATGTCTTCCAGCTCAGTTGGTTTTAATTCTTTCAGGTACCGGCGCATTCCGCTTGATTCAAGCTGGAAAACTCCGGTCGTGTCGGCGGCTTGGAGGAGCTTGAATGTTTCTGGGTCATTGAGCGGTATGGAGCTGATGTTTATTTTTTTGCCGTAATTTTCTTCAATAAGGCGCAGAGTGCCTTCTATTATAGTGAGGTTTTTGAGTCCCAGTAGATCTATTTTCAGAAGCCCGAGATCTTCTACGCTATGCATTTCAAACTGGGTAATTATGGTGTTTGTGTCCTGTGGGGCGAATTGCACCGGCATATATTCAGTCAACGGTTCTTTGGCGATGACTGTTCCGCAAGCATGGACCGATGCGTGGCGCAGAACGCCTTCAAGATTTTTCGCGACGTCTATTATTTTTTTGGCTTGAGGATTTTTTTCATACATTTCCCTGAGATCAGAAACATTTTTCAAGCTTTCATCCAGCCAGCCCTCCTTCATACCCTGTGTTGGATTGAAAGGGATAAGTTTGGCGATCTGGTCGCAGAGAGAATAATTCATTCCGAGCGCCCGTCCGGCATCCCGGATTGCGGCGCGCGCAGTCATTGTCCCGAAAGTGATGATTTGGGCGACGCGGTCTTTTCCGTATTTTTCTTCCAGATATCCGAATACTTCGTTTCGCCGCGTATCGGCGAAATCCAAGTCAATATCAGGCATGGAAATCCTTTCCGGATTCAAAAATCTTTCAAAAAGAAGATTATATTCTATCGGATCAATATCGGTGATATTCAATATGTAGGCTATGATGCTTCCGGCGGCCGAACCTCTTCCGGGACCGACAACGATTCCGCGGTCTTTTGCCCAGTTCACGAAATCCTGAACAATCAGGAAGTAATCGGCAAAGCCGGTTTTTTCAACAATGCTTAATTCATAAGAGATTCTTTTCTGCGTTTCTTCGTTTAATTGTGGATATCGCAAAGGAGTTTTTTTATCAATAAGCTCTTTCAGATATTCATTGGCAGTTTTTCCGTTTGGGACATTGAATTCCGGCAGGAGAGTTTTTCCGAGTTCTATTTCCACATTGCATTGCTCGGCAATTTTTACGGTGTTTAATACGGCTTCCGGCGTGTCCTTAAAAAATTCTTCCATTGCTTCCGGGGAAGTCATGGAAAAATCGTCGTCTCTCATTGTCAGGCGATTTGAATCGGAAATCGTGTTTCCGGTTTGGACGGCAAGCAGGATATCCTGGTATTCGGCGTCAGACGGCTTCACATAATGGATGTCCTGTGTCGCCACCAGCGGGATTCCGGTTTTTTCTGAAATCTTTTTTATTCCTTCGTATGCTTTTATTGTTTCTTTTATTCCCGGATGATGTTCCAGTTCCAGATAGAAATTTCCCTTGCCGAAAATTTCCTGATATTCCAGGGCGATTTTTTCAGCTGCTACCGGATTATTTTTCAGGATATTTTTCGGAATTTCTCCGGCTATGCAGGCGGATAAGGCGATAAGGCCTTCGTGATATTGCCTTAGAACGCTTTTATCCATGCGCGGCCGGTAATAAAAACCTTCCAGATGGGAAATGGTGACGAGCTTGATGAGATTTTTCCAGCCGGTTTTATTTTTTGCCAGAAGGACGAGGTGATAATATTTTCCGTCAATGTCCAGTTTTTTTTCAGCGCGGTCTTTTGGCGCGATATAGGCCTCAACTCCAAGAATCGGCTTGATGCCGGCTTTTTTCGCTTTTTTGTAAAATTCAATCGCGCCGTAAAGATTGCCGTGATCGGTCAGCGCCAGGGAATCCATGCCAAGTTCTTTGGCGCGGTTTATAAGCGCGTCAATTTTTCCGAGTCCATCGAGAAGAGAATAATGCGAATGAGTATGAAGATGGACGAAGCGCGGCATATACTGGAATTTTAACTTAATAGTAAATCGTATGCTAATAAAATTGTTAATAAATGATTGACATTATTTGTTTTTTTAAAGATAAATATGGATTTTTCCGTTTTTAAAATATAAAAAATGAAAAATTGGATTTTATTGCAACCTATAATCGGGTTATAGGCACTTTTCAGCCATTCGGGCTGGCGGTGGGATCATTCAGGTATCACCGGAGAGTATCCTCCTGACGGCACCGGCATTCGCCAATTCCTGCGATTAGCGTTGCCTACGCCTCACGCCAAATTCTTGCGGTGCAAGACCGAGCAATTTGGCGCTCCGTAGTTGCCGTGCAGGAGGGATACTCTCCGGTTATAAATGAAGGCGATGGATGAAAAATGCCTATAATCCGTTAAGATTGTATAATTTTATTTGACATAAAATTTTATTTATAGTAACCTATAAATGGTCAAGCGGCAGAACGTGCTTGGTGTTGCTACTACAAGGAGGGGGAATGAAAGAAAAAACCGGACCGGACGCGAAAAAGAGAAGCAATTCCCGATGTTTCAATAGGAGGGTTGAGAGCCCTATTCTGGATGACGATCAGCTTGATAAGATTCTGCCTGTCCTTGCTCAAGCGAGGAGTGGGCGGGAATGTCCTCGATGCAGGGGATTCTGGCACAGAGGACGGTGCAACCAAAGATAACGCTTTCCTTTTGTATGCCCCCGCTAAGCGGGGGCTTTTTTTATCCGATTTTGACAAATTAAAAAATTAATTTATACTGATAATATAATTAATTAATTGTTTTTATGGGTGGCGTACCAGTAAAACATCATTCAAAATCCAAAGTCGGCAGGCGCCGATCTCATTTGGCTTTAAAAAGGGTCAATATTTCGGTTTGTAAGGAGTGCCAATCGCCGGTTCTTTCGCATCGGATTTGCCCGAATTGTAAGAAGTAAAAATAGCGACTAGTGTTTAGCGATTAGCGACTAGTCCCGCGAAGCGGGATTACTAGTGGCTAGTGGCTAGTGGCTAGTCCACTAAAGTATGGCAACTCGACAACTTTGCAGATCAATAGTCCTCCAATCATTGTATGAGTGGGACTTCAAAAAACAGCAGGCGGATTTGGCCGCTATTTTAGAACGGAATTTGCAGGAATTCGGTCCGGGAATTGATGAGCCGGAATTTGCCCGGAAGCTTTTAAATGGGCTCATTGGGCATAAAAAAGAGATTGATAATATAATAGAAAAGGCCGCTCCCGATTGGCCGATTGATCAGATTGCGATTATGGACAGGAACGCGCTTCGGATAGGTTTGTATGAGCTTTTATTCGCTGACAGGGGCGAAGTTCCTCCGAAAGTGGCGATAAACGAAGCGATTGAAATTGCGAAGAATTACGGCGGTCCGAATTCCGGGAAGTTCATCAACGGTGTTTTGGGAACGGTTTACAGGGAAATCGGCGAGCCGGGCAAGGAAGAGCATGCGAAAAGCGCGCTTCCGGTTTCCGACCTTCAACAACCCGAAAGCGTCCATGTGAAAAATTTAAAAAAGTCGAAAAAAAAATAAAACTAAAATAATACAAACAGTACGAATCTATACGAATGATACGAATATATTTAAAAAATAATTCGTGGTATTCGCATAAAGTTCGCATCGTTCGCATTATGCTAAGTATAAACGAATGGATTTTGGCAAATTAGAAAAACTGCTTTCTTATCAGTTTAAAAATAAAAAAACCCTTGAAGAGGCGGCAACCCACCGTTCTTATTTGAATGAAAATCCGAAATGGCCGCTGCCTCATAATGAGCGTTTGGAATTTTTAGGCGATGCGGTTTTGGAATTGATTGTTACTGAAGCGCTTTTTGAAAAATTTCCCAGAGAACAGGAAGGGAAATTGACGACTTTGCGCGCCGCTCTTGTTAATTATCAGATGCTCGCTAAAATTTCAAAAAAAATCAGTTTGGAAAAATTTTTGATGATGTCGCGCGGCGAAGCCAAAGATACCGGCAGGGCGCGGGAAGTCATATTGGCGAATGCCATGGAGGCGATTATCGGCGCGATTTATCTTGACGGCGGCTATAAAGAAGCAAAGAAAATGGTGGATAAATTCATTTTTCCGGAAACCGAAGATGTTATTGAAAAGGGTCTGGACAGGGATCCGAAGAGCTTATTGCAGGAAAAATCTCAGGCGGAACTGAAACTTACTCCGGGCTATAAATTACTCAGCGAAAAAGGGCCCGATCATAAAAAGGTTTTCACGATAGGCGTGTATTTCGGTGATGAAGAAATAGCGGAAGGGGAGGGGTTTTCAAAACAGGAAGCGGAAGTGGTGGCGGCGCAGAAAGCGCTGAATAAAAAGGGGTGGTCATAATACACCCGAAACTATCTTCTTATCGGCATCGCCCCGCTTAGCGGGGCTTATACCTCTCCAGCCGGACTCGCTTTCAGCGAGACCAAGCTCCGGCTGGGCCCATACCTGCCTATCGGCAGGCAGGGTTGCCGCACAGAAGATAGTTTTAGGTTTTGATAAATTATTTTTTTTATTAATTTTATTATGTTTACTGTGTTACGACCGTAACACAGTAAACATAGCTAATCAATAAAAATCCCCCGCGCGATGCGGGGGATAGAAATATTAAACATAGCTGTTTCTTGCTTCGTCCAATAGTCTTTGGAATTTGTGTTTTTCGTCTGTCTTCCTGAAAATTATTTCCTTCACTTTTTCCGGAAATTTCGTTTTCAACGATTTCAATTCAATTTGGCCGTTCATTGTTTCATAGCGCAATTCTTCCATTACCTGCTTGAAGATTTTTCTGGCGCGGTATAGCTTATAAAGCGGATGAACAAGAAAGCCGTGATTTTGATCTAATACAGTTACAGTAAAAATGCTGATTAATAATGAAACAATCATTAATAAACTCGAAATAAAGCTTATTACGGGACCATCATAAATACAACCAAAAATGAATCCGCTAATGCTAGTTAAAAAAATTAGAAGTATTGGCCCGAATATCTTTGCGGAATACCGTAGATATGCTTTATATGGCAACAATTCCTCATTGGCGATTTTGAGAAGTTCTCCGTCAATCATCTTTTCCATCGCTCTCCTGTCGGTTAATATTTCTCCTTCCGACACGAGCTCGCCGCGGTTTTTCGCCGGTTCCAGCTTCCTGTTTTTCATTTTCTCTCCTTATTCGGATATCAAAGATAACTGTCAATATGATAGCAGGAAAAAATAATATTGTCAATTATTAAAATTTTTTGCCAATTATCAATAAATCAAATTTAGATAATATCTATTCTAATGTTCTTAAGAACATTAGAATAGATTAATTTTAAAAATGATGCGATAAAAGGAATATAATGGAAATTTCCGGATGGCATTATTTGGTTTCCGGAGTATTTTTGTTTTATAATTCATATATGTTATTGAAGCGTTTGGAATTAATCGGGTTCAAGTCATTTGCGGATAAGTCAGTTTTTGATTTTCCCGGAGGCATTGCGGCTGTTGTCGGGCCGAACGGAAGCGGGAAAAGCAATATAATTGACGCGATCCGCTGGATTTTGGGTGAAAGGGAAGCCAAAAATCTGCGCGGAGGGAAAGCGGAAGATCTGATTTTTGCGGGCACGCCTAAGCGGCCGAGGATGGGCATGGCGCAGGCGACGATTATTTTTGACAATTCTTCCGGTTTTTTTCCGGTTGATTTTAATGAAGTTTCTATAATCAGGAGAATCGGCCGCGACGGAAATTCCCAGTATTTTTTGAATAAAGCGGAAGT
>JBBUBH010000085.1:0-2099 GCA_038078395.1 Patescibacteria group bacterium | reverse complement strand
AAAATCTTTTTCCAAAAAGAGGATTTCCGGTATTGGCGTATCGGGAGCGATTTGCGTCACTTCCAATGTTTTAATCCATATTTTATTGATAATTTCTTGATTCGGTTTTTCATCGCAGCCAAGGAGTAATGCCATTAGCGGAATGAGCCAGATTTTTTTCATGGTCTTTCCTTATTTCAAGATGCTACTTTTATTATATACTAATCATATGATTATCTTATTAGATAATATCCGCAGCCTTGCAAATGTCGGTTCAATTTTTAGGACTGCTGATGCGGCTGGGGTGGAAAAAATTTATTTATGCGGCATTACTCCGCAACCAATTGATCGTTTTGGGAAATTAAGGCCGCAGCTTGCGAAAGTTTCTTTGGGCGCGGAAAAAAATGTGCCATGGGAGTATTATAAATCGGCAAGCCGGCTGATTGATAAGCTTAAAAAAGACGGATATGAAATTTTGGCGGTTGAGCAGGATAAAAAATCAGTTCCATACCATAAGTCAAAAGTCGGAAGTCAAAAGTCAAAAGTTGCATTGGTTTTTGGAAATGAAGTAAGGGGACTTTCGCCGGCAATTTTAAAAAAATGCGATAAGATTTTAGAAATACCAATGCGCGGCAAAAAAGAATCTCTGAATGTAAGCGTGGCGTTCGGAATTATAATTTTTAAATTGTTGTATGATTAAAAGAATGTTAATAGGGGCAGGAATTTTTATTGCGATTCTTATTATTGGCGGAATATCAGCGCTGATTATTTATAGTGAAAATAAACCAGCCGAGATAAAAATCGGGGATTCGATTTTTAAAGTTGAAATTGCGGATTCTATAATTAGTCAGGCGCGGGGTCTTTCCGGCCGGAAAAATTTGCCGGAAGATGAAGGGATGCTTTTTATTTTCAATTCTCCGCAAATCTGTTCTTTTTGGATGAAGGGAATGAATTTTCCGCTGGATATTATCTGGATAAGCGGGAATAAGATTATTCAGATTGACAAGGATGTCCCGTTTCCCGGGGGAAACGGCGGGGATTTTGAATTATACAGCCCGTCTGATCCAGTGGATAAAGTTTTAGAGATTAATGCCGGCCTAAGCGACAAATTCGGGATAAAAACCGGCGATGAGATTATCAACACGGCTTTGTTTAAATAGGGGCGGAAAAGTCATATACTTTTATATATGAAGAAAACACGGATAGCTATAAATGGTTTCGGGAGAATCGGCAGATTATTATTCAGGCAGATTTGGGGAAATAAAGAATTGGAAATAGTTGCCATTAATGATTTGGGCGATATTGAAAATCTTGCCTATCTTTTGAAATATGACAGTGTTTACAGGCAATTTAAGGAGGGCGTTAAAATTGACGGAGATTGCCTGGTTGTCGCCGGAAAAAAAATAAAAGTTTTTCAGGAAAAGGATCCGGCAAAATTGCCATGGAAAAAAATGGATATAGATATCGCGGTTGAATCCACCGGTGTATTTGAATCTTTTGAAAAAGCCTCGTCCCATTTGAAGGCTGGGGCAAAAAAAGTTGTTCTGACCGCTCCCGCGAAAGACGAGGAGCGCGCCGACGCAAAAACTGTTTTATTGGGAGTTAATGAAAAAGAATTTAAAAAATGCAGAATTACTTCAAACGGTTCCTGCACGACAAATGCCGCGTCGCCTGTGGCGGCGATAATGGCGGAAACAGTTGGAATTAAAAAAGCGGTTTTGAACACGGTGCATGCTTATACTGCCACTCAAAGCGTTGTTGATGGTCCGGCAAGAGGAAAAGATTTCAGGCGCGGGCGGGCGGCGGCGCAGAATATGGCCCCGTCTACCACGGGCGCGGCAATTTCAGTTGCTAGAGCGTTGCCCGAACTTAAAGGAAAATTTGATGGCGTTGCGGTGCGCGTTCCGGTTGTCTGCGGTTCTCTGGTTGATTTTACTTTTATGGCGAAGAAAAAAACTTCGGTCAAGGAAATAAATGATATTTTCAAGAAAGCGGCAAAAGACCCGCGTTGGAAAGGAATTTTAAAAACGGTTGACGATCAGATTGTTTCTTCCGATATTGTCGGCGAGCCGTACGGCGCCGTTATTGATTTGAAATTTACGCAGGTTATTGACGGCGAT
>JBBUBH010000084.1:0-5566 GCA_038078395.1 Patescibacteria group bacterium | reverse complement strand
CGCATTGTCTAAATTGGCTAACCGCCTTAATGAAGTTGTTCGGCCGCCGGTTAATATGAAAGAGCTTTATGAAAAAGCAAAGAATGCTTACGCGGGAGCCAAAACTGCCTTTGAAGAAAAGAAATATGGCGAGGCGTTTGGGCAGGCGAATTCCGCCGAAATGGCGGCGCGCAATGCTTTGCGCGCGCTTGAAGAAAAAACAGTTCCGCGGGCGGATGCGTTGAAATTAGAATTGGACCGATTGGAAATGACTCTAACAAAATATGCCGGTGTTCTGAGTTCGCGCAATATTACGGCCGAATCTAATCCAAAAGCTTATGAACTCATTGTCCGCGCCAAGGAGTTATTATCTCTGGCGAGAGACGCTCATGCAAAGAATGATTCCGAATCGGTAAAAAATTATATAAAACAGATAAAAGATCATCTTAATAATTTGGTTCAATTTATAGAGGGAGATGTCAGGGCGGAAAATAAAGTTTCGGAATTGAAAACAGTCGTGTCTACTCTTACCAAATATGTTTATAAGAATTCGTTATTCAGAAGCGCCAGTTGGCAGTGTTATGACGGTAAGGAATTCAGCAATGATAAATCATCTTCCTGCAAGTCTTCTGAAGAATGGCAAGCGGAAGCAAAAAAGTTTTGCGATGGGCATTGTTATGCCGATAACAGTAAGTGTGGAGTGAATTCATGGGGTGTTTCCAATGAATGCAGCGCGGAAAATTCCGGCAGTTCTGGTAGTCCGACAATTGTGGCGCCTGTTCCGACTGTTTCATCTAGCGGCGGCGGCAGTGGAAGTGTTTCCACTGGCATTGCCAATCCGGCTTCAACTTATTGCGTAAAACAGGGATATAAAAATATAATCAGGACTTCTTCTGATGGCAGCCAGTATGGGGTTTGCATTTTTCCTAACGGCAAAGAATGCGAAGAAAGGAAATTTTACAAGGGAGAATGCGTTAATACCGAAAGCGGCTGCGGTTCAAAGCCGGTTTTGCCGGCAACTCCGGTTAATTGCAAATATGACGGCCCTTATTGCGTGGGTGGAAGCTGGCAATATAAATTAATTTGCGCGGATACAAGCACTTCGGCTGTTAATGCTGGCGCTGTATCAGGAGTTTCATCCGGTGGCGCAGTTCCCGCTGTTAAAGCTGTTCCCGTTCAGATAGATTCCACGAGAATAGGAAATTAGCAAGTTTGCAGTTTACTTTTTTGTATTTTTCTGATACACTTTATTTATCGTTTTATTTTAGTGGCGATAGTAGGCAGAACCTATCTTAATAATAATTCCTAAACGCGTTGCCTGAATAAATTTAAAATTTCAAGGCATGCCGACGAGCTTGTGGCCATAGCCACAGCGAGGAGGTATAACGAAGAAATTTTATATTTAGGCGGCAACCCGGAGGGATACAGCAAATTTATATTCATAACATCGTCGCTCGTCGGAAAGGCAGCTCAAGCTGCGATTTCCTTCTCGCTTCTTGTTCTGGATAAAATTTGCAAGTATCGCGTTGGAAATTATTATTAAGATAGGTTCGGTAGCTATAAGAGTAGTCGTTCGCCTGAAACGATTTTAAAAGTAAAGAAATGTTTTCAAAATGGATTTTGATAACAATAGGCCGGCGCCTCAGCGCCATGATATTTCCGAAATGGGAATAAAATGCGCCGAGTGCGACACTCTTATAAAAGAGCTGCCGTTTCTGCCGACAAAAAGGCAAGATGACACTTATGGCAAGCTTTATTGCTTTGAATGCAATAAAAAACGCAGGCCGAGTTTCCGGGGACCGCGAGGAGGCGGAGGTTTCGGAAGATAAAAATGGAATAAAAATTCCCTTCGAGTAAAATCGGAGGGAATTTTTATTTATATATAATATTCAGAATAATGTTTTGGCTATTTCGGGTTGGCGGTGGGAACAATAACTAAGCCTGAAAGGCAGTTATAATGAAGGCGGATAGCCAAAACATTATTCTAAATATTATGGTTGTGAAGCATAAATATAAAGTGGAAATTAAGGAAAATTTATTCTAAGATAGAATTATGGCTTTATTAGGCAGGGCATTAATTGTCGCCGGAGTTCTGGCTTCAACCGCGATTTTTTGGAACGGCAATATTCTTGATTCGCTTATTCCTGCCGGGAATAATGAAATTGTTTTAAGAGAACAGATTCTTGAAGGTTCCACTTTCAGCGTGATGGCCGGCAGGGCGGGTATTGCGACTTCCACAGCGATTGAAATTTTGGAAAAAACAAAAAAGATTTATAATTTGGCGCAAATTAATGCCGGAAAAGAATTGATTTTTATTTTTGATAAGGACAGCGGAAATCTGAAAGAATTGGATTATGAAATAGACCGCGATGAAAAATTGGTGGTACAAAATATTTCAACCACGACCACTGATCAGTGGGATGCAAAAAAAGAACCAATTGAATATGTCGTTGAAATAGCTAAAGACAAAGGAATTATTGAAAATTCTTTGTATCAAACGATTACATCCAGCGGATTGGATGAGCGGTTGGCGTTGTCGCTGGCGGAAATGTTCGCCTGGCAGATTGATTTTGCCGCGCAAATCCAAAAAGGCGATTCATTCAAGGTTGTTTATGAAAAAAAATATCGCGATGGCGCGTATAGCCATCCGGGAAAAATTTTGGCCGCGGAATTTATAAATTATGGGGAAATATTCAAAGGATTTTATTTTTCCTCACAAGGAGGATCCGCCTCGAGCGGAAAGGGAAATGAGACAAAAGAGGGTTATTATGATGAAAATGGAAATTCCTTGCAAAAGGTATTTCTAAAAACCCCCGTTCAATATAAATACATAAGTTCGGGTTTCAGTTACAGCCGTCTAAATCCTGTTTCGCAGGTATTTACGGGCCATCGCGCCATTGATTATGCCGCTCCGCAGGGAACTCCGATTGTTTCTGTCGGGGAGGGCGTGGTCACTTATGCCGGTTGGAATGGAAATTATGGGATTATGGTCCGGGTGCGTCACAATGAAATGTATACGACCAATTATGGTCATTTAATGAGTATTGCGAAGGGGGTCCGTAGCGGAGTTAGGGTTAAGCAGGGGCAGATTATTGGATATGTTGGTTCTACTGGGCAATCAACTGGGCCGCATCTTCATTATGAAATGCTGAGATTCGGTTCATTGGTTAATCCGTTCAGGGAAAAAATACCTGCCGGTGAACCGGTAAAAGAAACTGACAAGGTTTTATTCGGACAAAATATGGCGGAATATCAAAAACAATTATCAGAGATGTAATCTATGGTTAAAAGTTGGAAATATCATAATTTAATAGCATTGTTTTCTGTTCTTATCATTACGATAATGCTTTTTCATTTTGGAATTCTTGAGCAATGGGTGAAGGAATTGGAGCACCTCGGCTATTTTGGGATTATTATTTTGGGAATATTTTTTGTCTCCACATTTACTGCCGTGCCGGCCGCAACGATGCTTGTTTTGATGTCAGAGGATATGAATATTTTTATGGTTGCTGTTTTTGCCGGCCTTGGCGGAGCAATAGGTGATTGTCTTACTCATCATTTTATAGAAGACGGATTAGCTCATGAGATTGAAGCTGTTTTCCGGAAAATGGCTGGCAATAGTTGGAAGAAGTTTGACCACATCATCCATACCAGGCATTTTGCCAGGATTTCGCTGGTTATAGGCGCGCTTATATTGGTGTCTCCGATTCCTGATGAAATAGGGCTTGGCTTTATGAGTATTTATCATTTGGGCGCCGCTAAATTATTTACCCTTACTTTTGGCCTTCATTCAATATATATTCTGATTTTGCTTTCTGTTATTGAATTGTTTATTTAAATATCCCGTTTTTGGTATATAATTTAATTAATGTCCCTTAGTGAAACTTCGGTGCGATTCCAGAATTTAACCGGAGTTTTCTCCGCTGACAGGGCATTAAGAATATATAATAATTATTAAATAAAAAATAAGGCTGGAATCGGATTAAATTCTAGCCGAAGTTCTACTAAGGGGAATGGATATTTTCTCAATAATTTTATTAGCCGCAGTGGTTATTGGTTTTATCGCTGTTTTTTGGTTGTTAAAAAGTCAGAAACAAGAGCCGGTAAAAGATGACCGCGCCTTGATTCTTCTGCAGAATCAGATAAATGAAATCGCCCGCACGCTTGATTTGCGCCTCGGCGAGTCAACTCAGGTCATGCAGAGGCAGCACAGCGAAAGTTCGCGCATTATCCGCGATGTGACCCAGCAGCTTACCAAGCTCGGTGAGACCAATAAACAGGTAGTCGGATTTGCGGACCAGCTCCAGAATTTGCAGGATATTCTGAAAAATCCCAAACAGCGCGGGATACTCGGCGAATATTATCTTGAAACAGTGCTTAAAAATGTCCTTCCTCCGGGATCTTATCAGATGCAGTTTGCGTTCAAAAACGGCGTCATAGTGGATGCGGCAGTTTTTGTCGATAAGAGGATTATTCCCATTGATTCAAAATTTAGTTTGGAAAATTATAACCGCATTTTGGAATCGCGCGACGCTTCGGAAAAGGAAAAATACGAGAAAGCTTTCATTTCCGACATAAAAATCAGGATAGACGAAACTTCCAAGTACGTTAAGCCGGAAGAAAACACGATGGATTTCGCTTTCATGTTCATTCCTTCGGAAGCGGTTTATTACGATTTACTGATAAATAAAGTCGGCGCAGTCACCGATGAAACGAAAAATCTTATCCATTATGCTGGGCATAAAAAAGTGATAATAGTTTCGCCGACTTCTTTTTTGGCGTATTTGCAGACGGTTTTGCAGGGGCTTAAAAATCAGAAAATTTCCGAGCAGGCGAAAGAAATTGTCGGCCAGGTTGAAAATTTGGGCAAGCACCTCGGCGCATTTGAAGACTATATATTGAAGCTTGGCAAAAATCTTGGCACAACCGTAAATATGTACAATCAGGCGTCAAAAGAATTAAAAAAAATAGATAAAGATGTTTTGAAAATTAGCGGCAAGGAAATCGGCATAGAACCTCAGCTTTTGGAAAAGCCGGAGATTGACGAAAGCGACTAGCCATTAGCGATTAGCGACTAGTGTTTAGTGATTAGTAATTTAAAAAAAAGAAAAGCCCCGAGGTTAGTCGGGACATTGTGCGGGGGGGTATTAGTTAACGCTTCTTGCCGAGTAAAATTAAAGATAACCCAATTCCGGTCATTATCGCCGTGTGATAGTCCCCGCGGCTCAAGCTTATTCCAATGTATCCGCTAATGACTCCTATTCCAAGATAGAACATCGTACACCCCCTTTACGAATTTTGGTACTAAATATAGTATAGGTTATAATTAAAAAAATGTCAAATAGTGATAATTTATACGAACAAAAATGGCGGAAATTATTGGGGCGGATATGGCTGTTCCGTTTGATTCCGTTTGTTGATTTTATTCTGGTTGCCGGTTCAATGGCAATGGGGAATCCCTGCGAGGATTCAGATTTTGACGTGATTGTGGGGGTGCGGCGGGGCAGAATTTTTACGGCGCGGTTTTGCTGTTGGTTTGTTTTCGGTTTATTCGGCTGGCGCCGGAAAAGTTCTTCGTGGTGTTCGC
>JBBUBH010000083.1:0-10649 GCA_038078395.1 Patescibacteria group bacterium | reverse complement strand
GCGCTCTACCACTGAGCTACCCAGGCATTATTCAATTTAATTTATAATAACAAAAATAAACATTTATACAAATACGACCTTTGTCCCCCCGGAGGGAATCGAACCCCCATTTAAAGGTTAGAAACCTTCTGTTCTGTCCATTGAACTACGGGGAGAATTACAACCCCCTAATTTACAATCTAAATTTTTTATCTTAATATTGCAAGAGAATAGAGTAATTTCGGAGTGTCATATAATGGTAGTATATGTGCTTTGGGAGCACACAGCCTGGGTTCGATTCCCAGCACTCCGACAAAAGATTTACATAAAGATTTCGAACCCAGGGTTCCCTGCCTGCCGGCAGGCGGGGATTCCCAGCACTCCGACCGATATAATAACTTTTTTTGACCTATTGACAAGTATAAGATACTATGCTATGCTATTTTTAGTTCTTAAATACAAATTTATTCCTGTCGTTTACCCGAGCTGTACAATGAATGGAAAAAACATGGAGCAACTGAAACGATAGCCCCACCTGATAAACCGGCTAAGTCGAAAACATAACCGGACGGGTGGGGCTGCGGCACCCAAAGCAAGTCAAAAACTTGCTGGAGGAGAACAGATGAACTGGTCTTAGCCGGCCAAACAGAGTACCGGCTCCCCGGACAGTGAATAGCTGGACCGGGGACGATTTGAAGTAAATCAGTAAAAGGAGGGCTTATGCCCATCTGGAAACCAAAAGATTGGACGTTCCCGACTCAGCTGGCGCCGAGCATTACCGACACTCCTCTGCCGGATGACGAGATGGCGCCCCGGAAGGAAACTCTCCAAAGAGTCATCGTCGGCTGCGACCCCGCAGCTGTCATGGACCCGCTGGATCTCCTGCCGAGAAAACTTCGGAATGCCCCAAAAAGGCATCTGACAGAAGAAGATCGGCAACGGCTGGATCCGCGCAACTGGCCCAGAGGATAATAAAGCACAAACAAAAGCCCCGCAATCGCGAAAGCGAAAGCGGGGCTTATTTTTTTCTAAAAAAATTATTTTACTACTCCGTCAAATTCCTCCATCTTCTGATTAAAAAGATTATTCAAAGTATTTATCTCATCGGCCTCGCCGTTCATTCCTTTTATTATTTTCTGGACTTCTTCGGAATTGGAATTTATATCGCCGGAAAATTTATAATTAAGGGTCTGAAGCAAGGCATTAAGCCCGCCGTTATAAAGGACTAAATGGCTTATAAGCGAAAGCTGTTGGCTAATAGCTTCAATTGCGAGATTTCTGGCTTTTTTGGGTTGGATGCCGGCAGCCGCGTTAACCATTGCATTAAGATTGGTTGTAAGTTCCATTGCCTTCTGCTGGGCTTTTTGCACCCTCGTTAATTCATCATTCACCATGGAAAGAGCTTTTTTGTAATTATAATTGCGGTCCGCTTCCTCTATCTTTACAAGATTATCAAGCGATTCCTGAGAAAGAGAAACGATTTCTCTTGCAATCTGAATGCTGCCCTGCCTCGCTCTTGTAAAATTCTCCGGAACAAAACTTCCACCCCAAAAATAATAGCCAGCAAAAACTGCTATCAACAGTCCGAAAAGAGAAAGAATAATCAGATGGATATTTTTTTGCAGCTTATCCGAAGAAGCTTTCATATTAAAATTATTATAAATGATAATACGATATTTACAATAAGCGGATAATTGTTTAAATTATTAGAAGATGATAAGCGGGTATCGTATATCGGTATTACCACAGCTTTCCAAGCTGTTGAGGGGGGTTCGACTCCCCCTACCCGCTCATTTCCTTGTATTCTCCATTTTTCTGCTTGAAATTTGATTTCTTTTCTAATAATGAAGTAATATATAGCAAACAGCACATTTCAAATAAAAAAGGGGAAAAACGATGTACCGAATTATGGAGGAAAAAAAACTGTCCCCTGATTCAGTTTTTATCAGAAGGGTGATATTTTTTGATGACATCAGATACAGCGTCATTTTATTTAAAGGACGCGCCAAAGAAATAGGATTTTGGTGGAGTCCGAATCTTGATATGCTAATGAAAATTGTAAAAATAGAATTTCCCGATATTCCATTCGAAAAACTTGGCGTTAAGATTGTAAGCACTGTCAGTAAGGGGCAATTATACGGCAACAATATTATTATCCGGCCGATATCCTGCAAAACCGCCTTCTTTTAGAAGACGGTTTTTTATTTTCCAAAATTTGCTAAATAAAAAGCGGCCCGATATTGTCGAACCGCATAGGATATTTTAAGAATTTTCCGATAATGCATTAGTAACAAATCTTAACAATTTTTCATAACGGCCTATAAGAATTATCTCACGGGGAGAAATGTCGCCCAAACAAGGATTACGCAATGAAAACCAAAGCTTTGTTTTCGTTCTATCTCCGCCAAAAAATTCGGCAACCGAGTTAATAAGTTCAGCCCACTGGCGAAAACATTGTTTCAATAATGGAGGGACTTTTTCTCCCGATCTGATTTGAAACTTTACATTATTAAGCGGGATGCCGCTCATATTAGAAATATCAATACAGGTAAATCCAAGCACCCACATTATATACCGATAATTTGTTTCCTTAGTTTTTACCATTGAAAACTCCTCATTGATAATGTTCTGCCATAAATGATAACATCCCCATATTATTTTTTCAAATATTTGCTAAAATAATAAAATATAGTATAATAATCATATGGAGTCCGTGCAGTTGTACGGACTTTTTATTTGATTAATCGCAAATCTAACGGGTATATAATATAAGTAAAGAGCGTAACTAATAAGTAAGTCATTCGTTCTATATGTTAGAAGAAGAAAAAAAATACATTAACCAGGCCCAGAAGGGAAATAAGGAAGCTTTCAGCTTTCTTTACAACCATTATCTTCCCGGAATTTACCGGTATATATTCTTCAAAGTAAGCAAGCAGGAAGAAGCGGAAGACATTACGCATGAAGTTTTCCTGAGCGCCTGGCAAAATGTGAAAGGATATAAATATAAAGGATTGCCATTTTCCAGCTGGCTGTATCAGATCGCAAGAAACGCGGTAATTGATTTTTACCGCACTTCCAAAAAAACAGTGCAGATAGAAATGGTAAATGAAGAATTCATAAAAATCCAATCGCGCGATCCGGAAATCCTCAACGCCGAAATGGAACTGGAAAAAATCAAAAAAACAATCGCCCTGTTAAAACCGGAATATCAAAATGTCTTGATCATGAGGTTCATTGAAGAACTTCCGCACAATGAAGTCGCAACCGCTCTGGGAAAAAGTGAAGGCGCGGTCCGTCTTATCCAACACAGAGCGCTAAAAGAGTTAAAATCTCTTTATAATGAAACAACAAATGGAAAAGATATTAAAGAAATTTAAAAAAATAGAACCGAAAGAAGAATTTAAAAGGCGCTCTTTAGCGATTATTTTGAATGCTCCGCAAAACGAATACCAGCCAAAGCCGTTGGAATATCTGGGCGCTTTTTTCACTTTTCAGAAAACCATGGGCATGACTGCGGTTGCCGCATTGCTGATTATTTCCGGACTGTCTTTCCTGAACAGCAGGCTTATCGGTCCGTCACTCGTTTCCAATCTTAATCCGCAGGATCTCAATAAAGAAATGGAATCGTTTAATATCCAATTCTCGCAAATCAAATATTATGAAGATTCGGCAAAAAGAATTGAAGTCGCCCTTATAAAAACTTCCGGCGAATCCACAACTAAAGAACAAAACGAGGAAATCAATAAAATCCTCAATGAAATGGCGCTATAAATGAATTTATTATCAAAAAATAGAGTGAAATTATCTATTGCCGCCGTTTTTATAACGGGGTTATTTTTTAATTTATCTCCGGCAAGCGCCCAAGAACTGTTAAAAAACACCCTCGGAGAAATTTACGGAAAAATAGAAAAAATAGATAAAATCCAGGAAAACCAAATCTTAAGCAATGAAGAAAAAGACATCCAAGAAACCGAGGCCAGGAAAGATGCTTTATTAAAAATCCTTGAAATAACAATTTCAGAAAACAACGACCTGAAAGACAAGCTGGAATCTTTCAATAATCTTCCAGAAAATGAGCAGAAAATAAAAGAAGCCCTGATAAAATCACTGGAAGAAAATCTTTCCGCCTATCAGGTGATAGAAAATCGGCTCGCTGAAATAGAAACCGCAATTCAGGCAAAACAGCTGGCGTCCGATTTTAAAAATTGGCGCGCCCTTGTTTATAATCCAAAAACCGAAAAAATAACCGCTTTTATTTCCGTCTTAAGGCAGAAAGAGGCGGTGGAAACGGCAAAAGGACGGCTGCAAAATATTGAAAAAAACATAGAAAAAATTGAAACGGCAAAAATATTCAAAAAAGGAGACAGTGAAGAAATTCTGAAAAAAGCGGCCGACGGAATTGAAAATGCCGAAATCATGAATGACAAGGCGGAAAAAATGATAGTTGAAATATTAAATCAGGAATTATTCCAAAAAAATGGATTTTTAAATAAATTAGCCATAAAAAATATATTCGCAAAAGAAAAGACAACTCCCACTGCCGTCAGACAATATGTCGGCGATTCCCTGAAACAGCTCCAGATAACCTATCAGATATTCCTTGATATCAGCAGACTGGCAAAAGAGAAAATAGGATTAAAGTAAAAATAGAAAGCCGCCCCGTTTAACTGGGCGGCTTTTTTATTTATAAAGAGTTGCGGTTAATCGCCATCAACGTCGTCACTGTCCTTCTTTTTTAACTCCTCATGGTAAATTTCAGCTTCAAGCCACATTCTAACCACAAAAGCGGGGTTAAGTATATGGAGATCACCATCGCAATCCAAAATTCTAAGAAATCCGTCTTGCCCTAAATCAGGATAATGAAAGCTCACAGGCACTTTTAACTCTAAATCACTATATCCATCCATAAATACTTCAAAATTACGCCAACACTTAACCGGCTCTCCGGGCAACTCAGCCATAATTTTCCTCCTTCAAGGAACAATACATCGGAACTCATTAATCCCCGATGATTGAAGTTAATATATCATACTCCTATAATTATGTCAACTATTTCTGTATAATCTTAATGGGTTATAGGCACTTTTCAGCCATTCGGGCTGGCGGTGGGAACATTCAGGTATCACCGGAGAGTATCCTCCTGACGGCACCGGCGTTCGCCAATTCCTGCGATTGGCGCCGCCTACGCCTCCCCAGCCGGACTTACTTTCAGCAAGGCCAATCTCCGGCCGGGTCCGTAGTTGCCGCGCATGAGGATACTCTCCGGTTATAAATGGAGGCGATGGATGAAAAGTGTCTATAACCCGATTATAAGTTACACTATTTCTTTACTGCGTCCTTCAAAGCTTTTCCGGCTTTGAATTTCGGCTTTATTGAAGCCGGAATCTGGATTTTCTGGCCCGTTTTCGGATTGCGTCCCATGCGTGCTTTTACTTTAACAGCGCGAAAAGTCCCAAATCCGGCAATAGATACTTCCTCCCCGCGGACAAGCGACTTAGTCACTGCCTCAAAAACCGCATCCACAGCTTCCCGCGCCTGCTTCTTGGTTCCGCATTTAGCATTTTTCAATACCACCAACACTAAATTTTCTTTTGTCATATTTTTTTTAAAGCTTTTTAATTATTAATCAATTATAACAAAATAATCTTGTAAATAAAAAGATAATTTGTTAATTTTAATTTATCCTGTTAATGAATAGCAAATTACGGTTTACTATCGCAGGATATCTCATCTTTAGAGATATCGCCAGAATATCATCTCTTACGGGATATGATAGCGAGCGAATAAAAGATGAAGATGGAACTTCTTGTTTGTTTTTAGTGGAGATGCTTTAACATTAGATTGAAGCTGCTCCCAAATAAAATACAGAGAAAAAGAGATTTATTCTCAAGTTTCTCAGTGCATACAGACGAAAACAAGCAATAATCTCGACTCAGACGGCAACCGCGTCAACGTCGGCAACTTCGACCGGAACGGGCTGGATGTCAACAACAACTGGGATGACAACCAGAACGACAACCTCGGCATTGCCTCCTCCAGGAACTTCCATCTCATCGAATTAAAAACCTCTTCAATTGAAGAGGTTTTTAATTCTTATCCTGCGCCGAACGCAACCAGCCACCAAGCATCCTGCCTATCTCGTCTATATCTTCTTGTAGAAATAAATATTTCTTGCTATCCAAAGCTCGCACCTCTTTAGCAAGCCGCACGTAAATCCGCAAAAGATTAAGTTTTGCGCTTGCCTTTTGTAAAATCGGCAACTTCTCCGCTTTAGATGATTGGCTGGCAAGTATGATATCCTCTAACATTTCTAAAATAACACTCTCGCATTTTACCCCCAAAGAATACCGATCTTGCCGCGGAAAACTTTTAAGATATTCATACAGCGCCTTATATAATTCATACGATTTTTTAAATATAGGAATGTCAAAATCATTCATAATATGAAAACTTACGATAATATTTTTGAAAAAATTATTTCTTTGGAAAATTTATTTTTAGCCTGGGATGAATTCAAAAAAGAAAAGCTCAGAAAGGCGGATGTGATAAAATTTGAATTTAATTTGGAACAAAACATATTTTCACTGCATTACAAACTTAAAAATAAAACTTATAAGCACGGCATTTATACCTCTTTCTATATTAACGACCCCAAACAGCGGCATATTCACAAGGCGTCAGTTAAAGACAGGATTATCCATCATACAGTCTTTTTGGTTCTTTATCCTATTTTTGAAAAAACTTTTATTTATGATTCTTATTCCTGCCGTAAAAACAAAGGAACACACAAAGGCATTGATCGGCTGCAAAATCTATTAAGAAAAACAAGTAAGAACAATCGTCAAAATTGTTTCGCGCTCAAATGCGATGTCAGGAAATTTTTTCAGTCAGTAAATCATTCAATTCTCATTTCCATTATTGAAAGAAAAATTCAAGATAAAGATGCATTATGGCTTATTAAAGAAATTATCAATAGTTTTAGCTCCGGTATTCCTATTGGTAATTTAACCAGCCAACTTTTTGCCAACATCTATTTAAATGAACTAGACCAATATGTTAAACACAAACTGAAAATCCCTTTTTATCTCCGCTATACCGATGATTTTATCTTAATCAGCACTTCTAAGGTCAAACTGGAATTTTGGCTGAAAGAAATAAATAACTTCCTATCGAAAAAACTTAAACTTCAGCTTCACCCCCATAAAGTTATTCTCTGTAGATACCACTTAGGAATTGATTTTCTTGGATACGTCCAATTTCCCGATTATCGTTTGCTCCGCGTTAAAACAAAGCGCCGGATGCTCAAAAAATTAAAACAAGGGATTTCCGAGCAATCTTTGCAGTCATATCTCGGAGTTTTGTCCCATGCCAATCATCACGAACTTTCGGAGGAAATAAAAAATTTATTTTATCTCAATTCAAAAATAAAAAAACCGCCAAGAAGCGGGATATAAAAATCGACCTTTTTACTATCTAATAAAATTTTGGATGGATGGATGGATGGAAACGGAAACCGCTTTTAATCATAATCTTATTTTATAATATTTTTCATAAAAATAATAGAGCCCGCTTGGTTTTTCAACCAAGCGGGCTCAAGTTTCAAGAATTCAAAAGGCACAAGGCCCCAAGAACTCAAGGTTCTTACTGGAACTTCCTGGAGGAGGCAAGGCCGAGGTAGTCGATCTGGTAGTCAACCCAGTGGTAGTCGACATCCAGCCCGTCCCGGTCGAAGTTGCCGACGAGGACGCGGAAGCCGTCTGAGTCGAGATCCGAACAGCGAACGTAGACATTCTCGAACAGCCGTTCGCTAGTCGCCAGGTAATGGCCGATGATGGCGTAGACCATCACCCGAGCTTTGGGCGTTTCCTCGTTCTTCGCGAGGAGCACTTGCTGCTCGGACCAGTTCTTGCTCGTCGAGTCCGCGACCGGCGTCTTGCGGATCAGCTGCCAGCTCACTTCTCCGTGATCCTGGGCGAAGGGCTCCTTGTTGTACCACGACGTGTCGTAGAACAACTTGGAATCCATTTTGCCGCGGATGTCCAGGATGGACAGCGGGAAGACCGCGACAAGGATGTGCGTATTCTTACACTCCTCGAGCGTTTCTTCCGAGAACGGAACCTCGGACAAGGCCGCGAGCTGCTGCTTCGAGGGATTGACCCCGAAGTGCTTGATCGCTTCCTTGATGCCGAAGCAGTTCCTGCCCATCACTTCGCGGGCGCGCTTTTGGCTGGTTGACGGATCAAACCCTCCATTCTGGATGAGCCTCACCACTTTCGCGGCGAGGTCGTTGCCCTTTGAGTCAATGACTTTCTGGGCGAGTTCGTCAGTCAGGCCGGCGGTTTCCAGCTTCAGGAGCACTTCGTGCTCCTTATGCACAGACAACTTCCTTTGGCTCACGATGTTATTCATCGCATGCCTCCTTTTATTTAGATCATCGCGCTATTAAGCAACGATGTACTAAATAATAGTATATCATATAATACGGATCTGTCAAGTCCTTAAAATTCAAAATGAAATATTTAGAGAACAATCGTCAAAATTGTTTCGCGCTCAAATGCGATGTCAGGAAATTTTTTCAGTCAGTAAATCATTCAATTCTCATTTCCATTATTGAAAGAAAAATTCAAGATAAAGATGCATTATGGCTTATTAAAGAAATTATCAATAGTTTTAGCTCCGGTATTCCTATTGGTAATTTAACCAGCCAACTTTTTGCCAACATCTATTTAAATGAACTAGACCAATATGTTAAACACAAACTGAAAATCCCTTTTTATCTCCGCTATACCGATGATTTTATCTTAATCAGCACTTCTAAGGTCAAACTGGAATTTTGGCTGAAAGAAATAAATAACTTCCTATCGAAAAAACTTAAACTTCAGCTTCACCCCCATAAAGTTATTCTCTGTAGATACCACTTAGGAATTGATTTTCTTGGATACGTCCAATTTCCCGATTATCGTTTGCTCCGCGTTAAAACAAAGCGCCGGATGCTCAAAAAATTAAAACAAGGGATTTCCGAGCAATCTTTGCAGTCATATCTCGGAGTTTTGTCCCATGCCAATCATCACGAACTTTCGGAGGAAATAAAAAATTTATTTTATCTCAATTCAAAAATAAAAAAACCGCCAAGAAGCGGGATATAAAAATCGACCTTTTTACTATCTAATAAAATTTTGGATGGATGGATGGATGGAAACGGAAACCGCTTTTAATCATAATCTTATTTTATAATATTTTTCATAAAAATAATAGAGCCCGCTTGGTTTTTCAACCAAGCGGGCTCAAGTTTCAAGAATTCAAAAGGCACAAGGCCCCAAGAACTCAAGGTTCTTACTGGAACTTCCTGGAGGAGGCAAGGCCGAGGTAGTCGATCTGGTAGTCAACCCAGTGGTAGTCGACATCCAGCCCGTCCCGGTCGAAGTTGCCGACGAGGACGCGGAAGCCGTCTGAGTCGAGATCCGAACAGCGAACGTAGACATTCTCGAACAGCCGTTCGCTAGTCGCCAGGTAATGGCCGATGATGGCGTAGACCATCACCCGAGCTTTGGGCGTTTCCTCGTTCTTCGCGAGGAGCACTTGCTGCTCGGACCAGTTCTTGCTCGTCGAGTCCGCGACCGGCGTCTTGCGGATCAGCTGCCAGCTCACTTCTCCGTGATCCTGGGCGAAGGGCTCCTTGTTGTACCACGACGTGTCGTAGAACAACTTGGAATCCATTTTGCCGCGGATGTCCAGGATGGACAGCGGGAAGACCGCGACAAGGATGTGCGTATTCTTACACTCCTCGAGCGTTTCTTCCGAGAACGGAACCTCGGACAAGGCCGCGAGCTGCTGCTTCGAGGGATTGACCCCGAAGTGCTTGATCGCTTCCTTGATGCCGAAGCAGTTCCTGCCCATCACTTCGCGGGCGCGCTTTTGGCTGGTTGACGGATCAAACCCTCCATTCTGGATGAGCCTCACCACTTTCGCGGCGAGGTCGTTGCCCTTTGAGTCAATGACTTTCTGGGCGAGTTCGTCAGTCAGGCCGGCGGTTTCCAGCTTCAGGAGCACTTCGTGCTCCTTATGCACAGACAACTTCCTTTGGCTCACGATGTTATTCATCGCATGCCTCCTTTTATTTAGATCATCGCGCTATTAAGCAACGATGTACTAAATAATAGTATATCATATAATACGGATCTGTCAAGTCCTTAAAATTCCAACAAAAACCCCCGCTTAGCGGGGGCAATAATTATTTCTGGCTGTCCGGAAGAAAATTATAGGCTTCTTCACAGCACACTTCTGTCATTGAAAATTGACCGGTATTTGAATAAACATAGGCAAAACATAAACCCGTTCTTTTATCGCGCATATAAGAGATCTTATTTGCGAGAATGTTAGCATCTCTTTCATTTTGAGTTTTTTGGATCTTCTCCTGATTTTTCTGCGCCTCGGTTTTTTCCTTTCTTATTGAAATAGCGACGTAATTCATCATAATTACATATCCAACCAAAAGACCAAAGATCAAAGCAAGAATGCCAATGTTTAGAACTTTCTTTTTTTCCATCTTACCCCCCTTTTTTAAACAACTGAATGTATATTACAAGATTATTAAATAAAAGTCAAATATAAAATTCGCGAGTTCAATAAACTAACGCAACATAATAAAATATAATAATGAATACATTATA
>JBBUBH010000082.1:0-1655 GCA_038078395.1 Patescibacteria group bacterium | reverse complement strand
GCGGACTTGCCGAACTTATGGAAGAAGGCGAGGGCCAGCTTGCAATTGACGTTTATCAGGCGCCGGACGAAATTATCGTTGAATCAACCATTGCCGGAGTTGATCCGGAAGATCTTGATATCGATATCACCCCAGAATCGGTAACTATCAGGGGAAAAAGAGTGAAAGAAAAGAAAGTCCAGGACGAAGATTATTTTTATCAGGAATGCTATTGGGGAAAATTCTCAAGATCAATCATACTTCCGCAGGAAATTGATCCGGAAAACGCGGTTGCCACTCTGAAAAACGGGGTTCTAATGATTAAAATGCCGAAACTCAACAGGCAAAAATCAAAAAAACTCAAAGTAAAATTCAACTAAATAGTAAAAAATTCCGCCGGTCGGCGGAATTTTTTATTGACTGCGCCGCCAAAAAGAAGTAAATTAACCGCAGCAATCTTGAAAGCAAAAGGAGCTGGAATGAATCTTGGAAAAGTAGGAATAATAATGAGCGGGGGGGGATTTACAGGGGCATTCAGTGTAGGATTTATCAAGGCAATATGGAAGATATTCAGAAAAAACGGAATACAGCCGGCAATCATCCAGGGGGCGTCAATCGGCGCAATGAATGCGGCAAAAACTATAGAAAGCGACGAAAAAGAACTGATAAAAATCTGGCTGGATATAGAAAAAAAGAAAGCGCGGTCAATTTTCAACTGGCTTGATATCCCTAAAAATATTTTCAACAGGGGCAACGCCCTTTATTTGAATAAAGGGGTGATGCAAATACTGGATAAATATGATTTCCAAAAAATAATCAGTTCGCCGATAGAACTGCAAATTGTAACCTGCAATGAATCACGGGATGATGAACTGAATATTTTCAGCTCAAGGCAGGAAATCTTCGTTAAAAATCCGCATCTTTTAAAAGACGCAATACTCGCTTCGGCCGCCATTCCCGGAATACTTTCCCCTATAAATATAAACGGGGAAATGCATTCCGATGGAATAATATTTTCTATCCAGCCGCTTATACAGGCCGAATGCGACACAATCATCATTCTCCTTAATGACCAAGCCGCCGAACGAGACAGATGGGATGCCCGCCTTTCGCGGCTCCTGCACCGGCATTACAATAATGAAGTTTCCTATGAATTCAAAAAAATCCTGAAAAGAAATAAAAATTACCGCATTGAAGTAAGCAATATTGATATTGAAGAAGAAAAAAAGCCGTCTATTATCAAAAGAATCTCAAAACTGATGGGCACTATTAAAAATGCGGTTGAATCGATAGGACAGGAAAATTCCGTCACCCGCCGGATAATCATCCTAAATGCCCGGACTCCGATTCCGACCCTGCATACCACCGGCTTTGAAATCGGCGACATCAAAGCGGCCATTGAGCAAGGATGCGACCAGGGATATGAATTCCTAAAAAAAATACTAGACTAAAGCAAAACCCCCGTTTAACGGGGGTTTTATATTTGCGCAGAATACTGAAAATAGTTCGAACCAATTTTGCCCCGAAATTAAACGCGGCTCCGCCGCGCCGATGACGATTTTCCCGACTTTGTCGTGGATCCTCGATTTTCTTTCCGCAAAGCGGGATTAGAAAATCGGGACAAGTTTTTCTTTGGCGGCAAATTACTTATATAAAATCTTTTTAAAAAAATCCTT
>JBBUBH010000081.1:0-8816 GCA_038078395.1 Patescibacteria group bacterium | reverse complement strand
AAATACCGCCCGAAAACTTTTGAAGATCTGCTGGGTCAGGAACACATAGTGGAAATTTTAAGAAATGCCGCCCGGCAGGACAAATTTTCCCATGCCTATCTTTTTTACGGCCAGCGCGGTTCGGGAAAAACAACCACCGCCCGACTTATCGCCAAACTGATTAATTGCGAAACCCGGCAAAATGATGCTTCTTTTAGAGCCACTGGCGAGCCATGCAATAAATGCCGGCCCTGCGTTGAAATAGATAATGGCAATGCGCTGGATGTTATTGAAATAGATGCGGCAACCAATACCGGTGTTGATGAAATCCGCGACCTGCAAGAAGGCGCGCGGCTCTCCCCCACTTCATTCAAAAATAAAGTGTTTATTATTGATGAAGTGCATATGCTTTCCAAATCGGCATTTAACGCGCTTTTAAAAACATTGGAAGAGCCGCCGGCGCATGTCGCATTTATTCTAGCAACAACAGAATATGAAAAAGTTCCGGCAACTATTTCTTCCCGGACGCAAAGATTTTATTTCCGTAAATTGGCGCTTGATGAAATAATTAAAAAACTGGACATCATTGTAAAATCGGAAAAATTCAAGATTTCCGATGACGCGCTGGAACTTATTGCTTCGCTTTCCGACGGAAGTTTGCGCGATGCTGAATCCCTGCTTGACCAAATCACTTCGCTTGACCAGGACGTGGAATTGAAAGACGTGGAACGGATTGCCGGAAAAATCGGCTACAAGAAAACCGCAACATTGGCGGAATATCTGCTAAAAGGAGAACTTGAAAATACGCTTAATTATCTAAATGAAATAGACCAAGGCGGTTACAATTTAGTTCAGTTAAATAAAGATCTTATCCATTATCTCCGGCGCGCAATCACTCTCCATACCAATCCCAAAATAAAAGAACTTTACCAGAAAGAACTGACTAAAGATGAAATTTCCAAATTAGAGAATCATGCGGGTTTGATAAATCTTCAAAAACATATAAATCTCATTAAATCGCTGATCCGCGCTTACAGTGAAATGCGCTATTCCCCATTCGCAATAGTGCCGTTAGAAATAGCGATTATTGAAAATCTAAAAAAATAAATTCTCAAAAAGTGAAGATTATCTTTTATGCGGAAACTACGGACCCGGCCGGAGCTTGGCCTTGTTGTAAACAAGTTCGGCTGGGGAGGCGTAGCGGGCAGCTGCCGCTGGAGCAGCTGAACCGCGGTTCTGCAAAAAGATAATCTGAACGGAAGTTGACTTTTAATGCAAGAATTGGTATAATTTATACCAGTTATTTAAAGACGCAAAAAAGACCGGGGAGGAAAAATACTGAAATTATTCCTATTGGAAAGAGAAGAAACTTTGGAAAATATCAAAATAACTTTCCTCATTGCCGCCGATTGCGAGAGATCGGCCAGAAAAATCGCATCGGAAAATGCGATAGTTGAAAAACACAAGGATTTCTGGCTGAAATTAAAAAAAGAAAAAATGATGATTTTTTCTTCCATTGCTCTCATTCTCAAGAAAACATGCGGCGCCTCCTGCAAAAAAATTGGCATCGCGGATAAAAGCATCGCGCAAGGAATCCTGCTAACGCTCAAACAACAGATTGTCTGACAAAATAAATCCCATACACAATTTGTGTGTGGGATTTTTTAATAAAAAAATTTAAAATGCTATGCTATTTAATAGCGCTTTAAAAAGGATAAAATCATGAGCAAGTGCCAGCGGCTCTTTATGATCATCGGTATTTTTCTTTTAGGATTAAAATCTTCACTGATGGCGGAAAGTGTTGAATATTCAACTTATACGCTAAGAAGGCACGAAACATTGGAAAATAAATTCAATAAAAATTGGATAAACGTTGCCAGATTCAATAAAATAGACAGGGTCCATGCTTACCCGGGAACAAGATTAAAAATTCCCCAAGATTTGGAAAAACAGTATAATCCCCTTCCTGAATTCATTGACGAAGAAAAACAGAATGAGAAATTCATCCTGATTAATCTGTCATTGCAATTCTTAGGAACATACGAATATGGCAAGTTAAAATCCAGTTATCCGGTTTCCTCGGGGCGCAAGGGACGCAGCACCCCCACGGGAATTTTCTATGTCGTAAATTTTGAAGAAATTCATTATTCCAGCAAATATTTCATAAATAATTCCACTCATCCTTATCCGATGACATGGGCTTTGAATCTGGGCCGCAAGAAAAACAATTCTTCCGGAATTTTTATCCATGGCAGAGATTTGGAAGGCAAACCGGCTTCACACGGATGTATAGGACTTTATGATGAAGAAATGCAAAAGAAATATTACAATGCCCCTCAAAAACCTGAACTTATGGACGCAAAAGAGCTTTATTTATGGGTTGTTCCGCGAGAAACCAAGAAAAAATCCGGAAAAATAAATGGTCTAAAAGTGAAAATAATCAATAAGGCGCCTTAAAACGGCGTCTTTTTTTAAAATTTTAGTAGATATTCATAATCCTTTTTAAATAACCGCGTGGCAATATGAAATATCCCGTAAGTGATAAAAAAGGCGGCAAACACATCAATAGAATAATGAAGATGCCCTAATAAAACGCTGAAACCGGCAACAATACTGGCAAATAAAAAGAATCTTCTTAGAAATTTATTGTTCCAAAATGTAAGCGCCATTAAATATGGCAATCCCGTATGGCCCGAGAAAAAAAGGTCTCCTTGGAATAAGAAAATCCTAGCAAAACGATTTACGTCAACCGGTAATTGCTGTGGGGACAAACCAATATGAGTAAGTGTTATTGAAAAAGAACGGACCATTATAAAAAGCGCCGTACTCTTTAAAACAAAAGGTATAAATTTTGGATAATAAAGCAAAACTGCCATCAAAATTAAAACAAAGATCAGTGCGCCATCAATAAATATAATATCGACATCCATTACTGGAACATTATCAAGAAAAATGTCAGTCACTGCGGGACCTGCATTTCTTGTGGCATACATAGCCGCATTATAATCAATACCCAAACTTATGATTAAAAGCAAAAAACCCAAAAAAACTGATGATAAAAATGGCCTATGAGTCCAATGCGGTTTATGATTTTGAATAAAACGATCCATATTAATATTTATTTTAAATTAAAATAAAAAATTATACAAATAAAATTTTGGCATGTTTTGGCCTTTTAATTCTATTTTTTTTAGTTTAAAATTATAGGACTGCCATGGATATCAATAAAAAAACGATAATCTGCCTGCCCGGACTCGGCGGTCACGAAAGCGTTTTTTACGAATATCAAAAATTTTTTAATGGGCATGGAATGCATTTTTTACAGATTATCAATGAAGAAAAATCCTTCAAAGAAATTACAGAAATATGCGGCGAACGGGCTGGAAATATCGTATTTTTAACCAATTGTTATGGCGCCCAATTGGCTATCCGGCTTATAAATTCCCTGCCTTGGAACCAGGATAAAATATCGGGACTTATCATCATTGAGCCGTTTTTTTCGGAATTCCATCATTGGCGGCGGCCAGCCAGAACGATAAATAAGTTGATTCTTCTTGCTTTGTCCGCGGCCGACAAAATCGGATTTAAAAGGAAGTGGTACCGCAAAAATGTTGATTATAATGAATTGGCGCGCTATCCGCTTTTTTTCCAGCCGATATTTGATATGCAATGGCAGAATTTGGACGATTACTTTAAAAAAATATTGAGCCTGCTATATTTTCAGCTGCCTAAGCAAAAAATCAATGTCCCCACCCTGCTTATATTTTCCCCGAAAGGATTTATGCAAAACAAAGGGCGCAGAAAAATTGTATCCGATTTTTTCCAAAACTCATCTATTGAAGAAATCCAGACTAAATCTCATAATATAATCACGCTCGCCAAGGATGAAATCGGAGATATGATTAATTCATGGCTCAGCCGATTAACTTATAAAATATGATTACTATCGTTATCCCCGCCTTAAATGAAGAAAAACATATCGGTATATTGCTTAAATCCTTGTCCGATCAGAATTTTAAAGAAGAAATAGAAGTTGTCGTGGCTGATGCCGGCTCTACCGATAAGACAAAAGAAGCGATTCTCAGCCATGCAGGCCATTTCCATAAAATAAAAATAGTTAAGGGTGGAATGCCGGCAATCGGACGAAATGCCGGCGCAAAGGCATCCATAGGCGACCCGATTTTCTTTCTAGATGCTGATCTTTATCTGCCTTCGCCCGGTTTCCTGCAAAAAACCGTGAAATATTTCCGTGAAAATAAGTTGGCAATTGCCACTACCCCGCTTAAACCGCATAGCGGAAAATGGCTGGATCATCTAATGGTCGGCTTTTACAATATGATATTATATCCGGCAAAATATATCAGACCACTTGGAGCAATGTGCATAGTTGCAAGTCGGGAAGCGTTTGAAAAAAGCGGCGGCTACCCGGAAGATGTGGTAATGGCCGAAGACCATGATTTCATCATAAATTGTTGGCCTTTTGGTAATTACGGCATTTTGCCGTTGCCGGTTATTTTTTCTGTACGGAGACTGGATAAGGAAGGACGTTTTGGTCTGGCCACTAAATATATGAAAGCGACCGTATATAGAGTATTCAAGGGGCCTATACGCAAGCCAATTTTTGAATATGAATTTAAATATTCTGATGAAGAAAATAAAGCCAAATAAGTCATGATTGAGCCCCGAATAACTCTGTATTGCGAAAATTACAATGCCCTTAAAGGATCGGGCATGGGCGTCGCATTTGAACGGCAAAAAAACATTTTATTGGAACAGAATATTTTTTTTACCGAGGACTTGTCCATTCCAACCAATATTTTCCAAGCTAATACGCCCGGCCTGCGCACTCTTTGGCTGATGAAAAAATTCAAAAAACAAAATAAAAAAATAATCATTTATGCCCATGTGGTGGCAGAGCAGTTTGAAGATGGAAGTTTTAGATTTCTTAGCCCGCTAAAACCGCTAATAAAAAAATATTTCTCTTATATTTTTAATCTGGCGGATCTGGTCATTTGCCCATCGGAATATACGGCGCGGCTTTTAAATGAAAATTATGATATCGCCAAAGAAAAGACTGTTGCTATTTCTTGCGGGGTAGATATTCATAAATTCCAATGGAATGAATATAAAAGAGAAGAATTCAGGAAAAAATATGGCATCAAAAAAAAAGACCTTTTGATTATCAATACCGCAATGGCCATTAGAAGAAAAGGAATTGATACTTTTATTAAAATGTCGGAATTATTTCCTGATATAAAATTTATTTGGGCCGGAAAAAAATACAAATTTCTTGCCAAAAAAGTTCCTTCTCATCCGGATAATGCGCAATTTATAGGATTAATCAGTGATGTCGCCACCGCTTATTCGGCGGCCGATATTCTCCTATACCCATCTTATCAAGAAACTCAGGGGCTCTCTCCCCTTGAAGCGGCTTCTGTTAGACTTCCTATAATAGTGAGAAATCTCCCTGTTTATAATGACTGGTTGATTGACGGCCAAAATTGCTTAAAAGCAAAAAATGACGAGGAATTCAGAGAATGCATTGAAAAAATGGCAAATGACGGAGAATTGAGGAAAAAACTCGGCCAGCGGGCGCGGTTATCTGTAATTGAAAAACATTCTTTTGAAGCCATAGGCAATCAGCTGAAAAAAACTTATAATCAATTGCTTAATTAAAAAAATGATTAATCAAGATCTGATAATCAGCTGGCTTCTGGCTTATAGATATTTCATTCTTTTTCCCATTATGGTGGCGGAAGGGCCTTTGGCAACCATGGCATCGGGATTTCTGACCTCGCTATCGATATTCAATCCTTTTATCGCGCTGCCGATTATCATTGCCGGAGACGTGGCGGGAGATGTCATATACTATTATATCGGATATTTTGCCCATAGCTTTAAATGGGCGCTTTGGCTGACCCGCAAGATGGGTTTTGAAAACCATCGCGAACGCGTCATTGAGTCCTTCCAGAATCACGGCGGAAAACTTCTTTTTTTCGGAAAACTGACCCACGCGCTTGGAATGATATTTTTAGTGGGAGCCGGATATTCCAAAATATCGCTTAAAAAATTCTTCTGGTATAATACACTCGGGTCAATTTTAAAATCTTCTGCATTAATGGGCGTCGGCTATCTTGCCGGCGCGGCCTACCGGACTTACCACACCTATTTTGAATATGGAAGTTTCATCATATCAATCGGATCATTGATAATAATTGGATTATTCTATTATTTTTTCCATAAATTCAGCGGAACCGGAAAAGAAAAAGATTTTGAATAACAGTAAGGCGCCGTCTTCATTTTTTAGCCGCTAGCTGACCGCAGGCGCCTTCAATATCTTGTCCAAAACCGAATCTCTGGGTAACTACCACTCCCCCTTTTTCCAGAATTTCCTTGAATTTCTTGATTTTTGAATTGGAAGACGGCTTAAATATCCCGGTCAGATTGTAAGTTATCAGATTAACGAAATACAAGGACATACTCATCAATTTCGCCAATTCTTTTGCCTGCTCTTCAGAATCATTCACATTATCTATCATAATATATTCAAACATTACCCGCCGATTGGTTTTTTTAATATAATCGTTTGCTGCGTTTAAAATTTTCGCAATAGAATAAATTTTATTAACCGGCATTAATTCGGAACGGAGTTCATCGTCAGGCGCATGCAAAGAAATAGCCAAATTTACTTGTAAACCTTCTTCGGCCAGTTTTTCAATGCCTTCAATAATTCCTGATGTAGAAATTGAAATATGCCTTGCCCCCAAATTAAATCCGTCCTTGTCATTCAAAATTTTTACCGCCCCCATTACATTTTCATAATTCAGGAAAGGCTCCCCCATTCCCATAAAAACGATATTAGTAATTTTTTCCCCAAACTCCTTTAAGTAACGGGCAAAAAATAAAACTTGCTCAAGAATTTCCCAAATTTCCAAATTTCTTTTAAATCCCAATTTTCCCGTGGCGCAAAAAGAACAATTCATAGCGCAACCGACTTGAGAAGAAACGCAGACAGTGTTTCTTTTATCTTTATGGCGCATCAAAACTGTTTCAATGGCCAATCCGTCTTCCAAATTTACAAGGGCTTTTATTGTTTTTTCATCTTTAGAAGCATGTATTTCAGCCGATATTTCAATCGGACAATTTTTATCCAATTCTTCTCTTAGCGGAAGCGGCAAAGCTATCGCCTCTTGCCAATTCAAAATTAAATCCTGAAAAAGCGCCCTTTGCGCCTGTTTAAAACGGTATTTCGGCTCCTTTTCAAATATTCTTTGGAATTGCAGGAAATCCATAATTCAAATCTAATCGGAATCTTTAAGACAAAACTCTTGAAAATAGGGCAAGTAGAAGCAAAATGGTAATTCCCATAAAAATAATAAGTGTTTTCGTAAAAAGATTTACGGCGAGTTTTTTCTCTCCATCAAGATATAGCTGTATCGGTTGCAGGAAAAAAAGATAGCCCATAACCGCGGCCGATAAAACAAGAAGCGAGAGAACGGTAATCGGCGCAAGAACATTATCTTTGTCATCAATAAGGCCGGCTATTTTAGGACCGTAAAACATCATTGATGCGACAACCGTAATATATAATGCGGCGGAAAATGCGTTTATAAATGGATTTTTAGTCATATTAATATAACCCTAAAAAATCCCGAAGGTTTTGATCGAATATTTTTTTAAGCGTTAAAAGTCAGAGCAAAAGTGTAAAAAACATAAATCAACACAGCCGCAATCATAAAGAAAGTGAAATCTACTCTTGGCCTCCATTTTCCTGAAAGCATGAAATAAAAACCGATTATTATCTGCGGAGTCGTAAAGAAAGTAAACAATGGATGGGCCATGGCATGGATTACTGCCGTCGGATCTTTGCCCATAAATAATAAAATCAACGGACCAGAAGCAAGCATTAATGCCCCTAAAATATATCTGCCCACCCCTAATGCCAATTTTAACCAGATATTTATTTTTGTATTTTCTTCCATAATTTTTATTATAGCAAATTTTATTTGTTCCGGAGGCAGGTTCAACAGCTAGCCCTCAAGGGGCTTTTGGCGACTTTTTGGGGTATTTTTGGACGTGGGCAGGTCACCGATGAAATAAGAATAAAAATAGACAAAATGATTATATTTACATCTCTGATTTTAAATTATAAAAAAGTCCCGGAAACCGGGACAAAATTAATTAAGATTTAAATATTCTGATTACATTAGCAACTATGACCGCATTAGCTCCCATAAACATTCTTGAACCAAAAATATACATAAATTCCGACAGCTGACCACGAACCCAACGACCATTAGTCTTTTTAAAGGGATCGTGTATATATTTTTTGCGATATTCTTTGTATATCCTTCTACCCTCTCTTGTGAGGCGAATCTCAATATCGTCATTAACACTCAATTTAATCATCCCTGATTTCTCCACGCATACTTTCTGTTTTTGACCCTTTGACGCCACCACATCACAGGACTTATTGCATTTAAGGCAAACGTAATTAACCGTGCACACATCATTACTTCCCAAAAAGTCAGGTATGCCGCTTGCTTTTACTTTTGCATTGCAACACTTTGACCTATAAACTTCTTTAGTCATTTACTCCTCCCTTGTTGTTAATCTACTGTCAACATATTATCATAGTAATCACGAATTGAAAAGTTATAACTTTACAATGGGATATAAAAAATAACCCGTATAAAATTAGGTTATTTTTACCAAAACAACTTCTAAGCTCCGGGACAGGGAATCGAACCCCAATTTCTTCCTCCAAAGGGAAGCGTCCGACCATTAGACGATCCCGGAATATTCCAGCGACTTTTATCAGAATAACACGCAAAAAC
>JBBUBH010000080.1:0-4475 GCA_038078395.1 Patescibacteria group bacterium | reverse complement strand
GAAGCGGGCAAACTGATTGATCCGTCAACATTGGAACAATTTAAAACATAATCAGTCGGTTCGGCCGGAAAAACATCCAATGAACCGCCAGTGGAAAGAACGCTGTTGATTTTTCCGGCTGTGATATTATTTACTGAACATTTTCCATAATCTGTAACCGAGTCATTATATTTGCATTTCCAAATAAGCTGAGTTGCGCCGAATTTCGCGACTTCTTTATTGCCAATGCCGAAACCGCATTGGGGCAGGCATTTCGTGTATACATTATAAGGAGATGAATCGGAAGTGGTTTTTTCCGCTATTTCCGGATAAGGAATCCTGACATTATAAACATAATTAGTATGCGGAGTCAGTTTGGAATCCGTAAAACTGCCCTGGGAAGCCGGAAGCTGGGCAACCATTACATTATTTCTTAATATCGCGTAATTATAGCCTTTTGAATTGACATTCAGCGTCACTGATTCACAGCTCGGAGTGGCGTTAGTTTGAATCCAAAATTCAGTTCCGGCAGGAATATCGGAATTCAAAGATCCTCCGATAATTTGCGCCCCCGCACCGCTATTGCAATTCAAATCCGTCGGTCCCTGCCCGGAACCGGCCCTGCATATGGCATCAGCCTCCAAGTTTTTGCAAAAATTGGTGTATGTGCAAGCTGTTCCAAAAGTAACCGTGGCCACAGTAGCTATGATCGCAACTTCAACAACCGCAATAACAGTATTTACAACCTGATTGACAAATGTAGTAACGGCTTTCACGGCGCCTCCGGCATAAGCCGCGGGGGTATAGATTAATCCCGCCGCCAAAATAACCGCCAATGGAATATTTAAAAATTTATTCCGCATTTTTTTATTATAACATATATCCCCTGCATAAATTCTTATTTGGGGGATAAAAAACCCGCGGTTTTACCCGCGGGACCGATGAATCTTTTATCTGCGAAGCGCTATTCCGAACATCGGCACAATCATATCGGCAACAATGGACCGCTTTTCATTCCTGGAAGTCAGAAGCTCCTGCGCAAATCCTTCATATTTCAAATCAAACGTCACGGCAAGATCCCACGAATTTTTGGATTTATCTTTTGGCTGCTTAATCAGATAATCCAAACCGCAAACGGCTTCTCCGTGAACAGCCACTCTTCCATCGGAACTTTTCTTATAACCATTATTCAAAGAAATGCTTGCCGGACCAGCGTTAAGGCCGACAAAAGCATGCCAGCCGAATCTTTCTGAATTTTTCATATTGGAATAATACCCGACAATGCCGCCAATGCCGAAATACTTTACATTCCCCGCATACGAATTAAGATATCTATTCCTTGCCGCAAACCCATAAGAGACATATTTCCGGATAGCCACCAAATCAAGATCTGCTGCCGGTAAATTGGAAACGCTATGACTTGCATCCACGCTTACAATATTAAACGAAACGCCTGACCGGACAACAGCTTGCATCGGCTTGGCATCAGCCACAGACACGAAACACAGGACCACCAGCAACGACAGCGCCATCTTTTTCATTCTCCCTCCGCCATTTTTTAAAAAACTACTGAATATAGTATAAGATATTTATCAAAATTTTACAAATAACTGTTCTAAAAATATAAAAAATTATCTTTTGTATGGCAACTACGGACCCGGCCGGAGCTTGGCCTCGCTGAAAGCGAGTCCGGCTGGGGAGGCGTAGGAGACGCTTGCCGCAGGAGCAAGCGGACTCCGGTGCCAATAAAAAGATAATTTTTATATCCTTACCCGTCCAGAACTCTTGAACTTACGGAAACCTGAAGATTTATCATGCTATTTTCCACTTGGGATCCTTTTGTCCCTATCTGCATAATCAAAGTAATTTTAGGCGGCCGACCATCATCCGGCAAATTGCCCGACAACACGAATCCCAGATTTTTTACGGAAACATTCTCAGCGGTAAGCGGACCGAAATTCCCGTTGACCCCGCGTTCTATTTTTTCCGCGCCAAGCCGGTAAATGATACTCTCGCCTTTGGCATTGGTAAAATTCAGTTCCCCGCCGCTTAAAGAAAAATTCTCTCCGATGCGGATTTCCCTCGCCATCTGCTCAATCGTAAGCTGAGCATTGCTGACAGCCGCGCTTAACGCAACAACCGCGCGCTGCGCGCGCATTGATTGGATGAAAACACCGGAAGCAATTCCGACTATTATTGAAAAAAGAGACATGCTGACCAGGAGTTCCACAATAGTGAATCCCTTTGACCGATCCGAAGCTACAAATTTTTTATCCAAATCTACAAATATTTTCTTAGATTTATTTTTAACACTATTAAGAACTCTTCTTGGCTTTAAATACTCGTCTCTAAAATTAACCACTAATCCAATTTCTAAATTAGTAATTTGTAAATAACGCTTCATTTGATAATAATCATCCTTTTTAATAAAAGGTTTGGCCTTTAAATCAATTAATATTTTATTTTCAATAATAAAATCAATAAAATTAGATTTCCTATCTGCAATCTCTATTGGATATTCCCTTTTAAAATTTAATTTTTCTTTAATAAATTTTTTTTCTAAAAGATCGGCATATTGCCTTTCACGGCAAAATCTGCCAAGTTCATTTTGGATTTCAAAAAAGATTCCAACTAATTTATAAGATAATTCTTTTTCAATTATTTTTTCTTCCATACATTTGTAGATTCGGATATTATTTGTAAGTTCGTATCGGTCACCTCCAATTAAAAAAGTGGTCTTCCAGATTAATTTCAAATTTTCCCCCGCCGCGGGTTTCCCATTTGACTATGGAATTTGTTTTTATTTCATCCGGCGACGGCTGGCCTATGACGACTTTCCGGATAAATTTAGCCGGCTGGCCGGATCCATAACTGTATTCTCCAGTTTCCGGATTAAAATTCAAATACCTGTTCTGATAAGGCGACAAACTATTGCCGGAAAAATCAATTTCAAATTCGCCCGGATCAACGCCCAAATTCCAGGGTTTCCGCTGTATGATATTCGAATCAATCAGATTTTTTACCAATTCCACGCCTTCCGATGCCAAATTGGTGGCAATAACCTGATCGCCCACCACCCTGTTCAAACTCAAAGAATTTGAAAGCAAAGAAAAAATTCCCAAAAGCCCCACTATGGCAATAGTGATGGCAATCATCGCTTCAACCAGCATCTGGCCGCTATTAGGGTTTAGGGTGAAGGGTTTAGGGTTTAGTTTTTTAACTAATTTCACAAACACATCTTTCGGATTTTTATAGTTACGCCCCCTTATAATATTAAATTGTTTAAAAATTTTTAATCGCATAATTTTCTATACCCTATACCCTAACCCCTAAACCCTATTCAGCGGTTATCTGCCCGAAATTATTCACTTTAATTTTCTTTTCGCTGCCGCCGCTTTTGGAACTTATTGCAATTTCAAAACTTCCTTTTTTATCGGCATTGCCGTCAATAATAACCGCCGGATCGGGAGGGATAAACAATAAATCAACCAGTCCCAAAGATAAAAAATTCAAACTTGAATCAATTTTATGTTTTTCAAAATCTTCATTAGAACCGGAATATTTATTATCGGAAGACGAACACGGCTCCGCTAAATCCGTAAAAATCAAATAAACTCCGTTTACTGCGTCAAAATGAACGCCATAACCGCAAACCGCGCCGTCTCCGCCGGAAGAAGAATATGTCTGAACGGCCAAACCCTTCGCTTTCAATAAAATACCGATAATTTTTGCCTGCTCTTTAAATAATGCTATCTGGCTTTCCCCTGAATGATTGTAAATAATCAAAATAGATGACAAAAGCACTGTAACGCTTATTGCCACCAGCACTTCAACCAAGGTATACCCCGCTGATTTAGGGTTTAGGGTATAGGGTATAGGGTATAGGATTTTTTTAATCACAATATCTTAATTATATACCAAAAACCCGCCTAAGGCCTAAAAAATCCGGAAAAAATTAAAATAAACCGCTAAAATATCCCGGCCAAAAAATATCAAAACAAGCGAACCGAGTATTATAAACGGAGCGAAGGGTATGCGGCTTTTTAATGTTTTCTTCTTATAAATAAGAAGCCCTAAGCTCGCCAATGAACCTATAAAAAAGGAAAAAATAATGACAAAAATAATATCCGGCCAGCCGAAAAGAATTCCCAGCGCAACAATCAGTTTTAAATCCCCCGCGCCCATTCCCTTGCCTTTTGTCATAAGAATAATCAACCCAAAAATCAAAGCGGCAGCAAGCGCCGCAAAAAAATGATTAAACCAGACAGAGTCCCTCAATCCGAATAAAAACGCATAGCTTCCCAAAAAAGAACCGCTGATAATCCCGAATTGACCGTAAATAAATTTCAATATGACATTCCCCGCCCCCAAAACAGCCAACAAAATAACCAGTCCGTCCGGAATAATATAATGGCGGTAATCAATAATCCAAATCAGAAGGAAAATCAGAAAAACCAAAATCCATAAAATACTTCCGATAAGGGTATAGGGTATAG
>JBBUBH010000079.1:0-1938 GCA_038078395.1 Patescibacteria group bacterium | reverse complement strand
TTAAATTCGCACTCCAGCTTTCTTTTAAAGAAAACTAAGTCTCTACGGGGTTATTTGCTCAAATTTTTGGATTCGTCAATGACCTTTTAGGGGCTATTGACAAGATTTTTATAGTATGCTACAATTCATTTCAGGAACGTGCCAAGAGAACAAAAAGTAATCAGTGCAACACGTTCACCCCCTAGTTGCTTCGGCAACTAGGGGGGCTTTTTTTATAAATCCAAAAATTTGAGCAAATAACTTCCCTCGGAATTGCCCTTGCGAACAGGTTTAAATCGCATTCGGGTTTCTCCGATATGAGTCAGTTTTGCTAATGCGGATCGCTCCGCATAGCCGCCAAGTCCTTTCGGACTAACGGTTTGACAATGTTTGTTCCGTTATTACTAACGGCATTAGACTATACCTTTCCCGACTTTACATCGGGACTGACGTGTTAGCTGACAAATGATGACTTCACATTTATCAACTCTGCCGCATTAAGCGACAAGTCGTTACGGGGATTACAAATTTTGTATTTCATTGATGGGATTATAAATGGTTCTATAACATTAATTAGCTTTTGATATTCGTGACTACCAATAGAAATTTTAAATTTATTCCTATCTTTAACTACAGTAGCCGTAATATCATATTGCTTTTTTAAGAAATCAATAATTCTTAATTGATCTCTCATAGAAAAACAATGAGTGCTAATTGTAAAACCATTTCCAGTATTTGATCCATCGTCCATAAACCAGATGGCTAATGCCATTGGTGTTACAAAAGAAAATATATTTTCTGGCAAAACTTTAATCTTATTTTTATAAAAATAATGATGAAGTTCGCCCAACTCCGGTAAAGTTTTAGTGTGAAAATACCAGGAATAATGATCTTTATTTCTTTCGGGATCATGCCAAGTTTTTATTCTCCTTGGTTCTTTCAAAACTAAATCTTGTAAAATGGAGTATTTCCAAAATACATAGTCTTTTTGTTTCTCGCTTTGATGAATTCTTAATCTTGCGCTGATTGGATATCTAATTCCACTAGAACGACATTCCAATCGCGCATCTCCAAGCAACGAACCGATCATTAAATCAATCTGTTGCTGTGAAAATATTTTTTGTAATCTTCCCACGATGTTGTCCATTGCTAAATTTTATCACATTTAGTATTCGGACTCCACCGTTATGAGTCAGTTTATTTTTTTATTTTTGACTTAACTCGGGACGATATTGAGTTAATCAAAAAAGTGTAGCTGGGCTCAATTTTTTAACCTTACCCAGCTCACGTATCCTTTTAAATGGCGAACAGCCATACGCTTGGGACCTTCTCCAGCCCCGCGCTAGGATGAGCCGACATCGCTGTCGGTATTTTACTCTTCTCACGAAGAGGTTCGGACTATATCTTCATCCTTTTTGATCTAAAAAAGGAGATGACGTATTAGCACGAAATTAAATTCGCACTCCAACTTTCTTTTAAAGAAAGCTAAGTCTCTACGGGGTTATAACTCAATTTTATATTTCATAGAAGTAATAATTTTATCTTTGTTGAGATTGGCTTTCAAACCTATTTTCTCCAAAGCCACAATTAATTTTTTCTGGTCAGCGATACAAAATTGTTGCGTATTTAAATATACATCAACGCTTCTGCATTTACTCCCATCATCCATAAACCAAACTGTTAAAATTATAGGATCCAAACTAATGGTATCTGGAATAATTTTCTTACCATCTTTATAAAACAACTTATATAATTCTGATATTTCAGGAATTTGTTTTGAATAAAAACGGTAAGCCATTCTATTGCCATTGCCTTTTCTAATTTTAGGTATTGAACCAGAAATATTTTTTAATATTGAATATTTCCAATCAACATAATCTTTCTGCTTGAAAGAATGGTTGAATTCCATAAGCGCATTTTTCCTACCAGGAAAAATTCTTATGTATCCGTCACCCAAAA
>JBBUBH010000078.1:3084-7715 GCA_038078395.1 Patescibacteria group bacterium | reverse complement strand
CTCCGCTTGCCGTCAATCCTCCCGTGCCGGTTGATGTCGCAACATTTGCCCATTGCGTGCCATCATAAAGCTTTAGGAGCTTACTCGCAGAATTATAATACAATAATCCTTCTGTAGCGGTAGGATTAGAAGTAAGCGCGGATATCAAAAGCGTCTTAGCAACGGTATTAGCGGCGCCAAGTCCAACGCCGCTGTCAAAACGGGCCGCGCCGGCAACATACAATGTTGACGATGCATTAAACGCGCCGTTTACCTGGAATTTGCCAACCGCAGTTGACGAGGCAACGAAAATTGCGCCACCGGTATGAGTAGTTAAACCGGTTAAAGTGCTTGCGCCGGTAACATCCAATGTGCCGCCAGTAGTAATATTTGAACTAATTGTGGTGGCGCCCGAAACGGCTCCCCACACGACCAATAACGAAACTACGACCGAAGATAAAATAGCAAAATATTGCTGTTTTTTATTCATAATCTTTTATTTTTTAATTTTTATAATATTTCGTCTTTTAAAAAAGACGAAAAACGACCTATTTAATTTTTAATTCCAGTATTAAGTATAATCCAAATGCCCAACACTAATAGGGGGGGGTGTTAATAACTTCCCGTTCGGCCATTTTTCTATAAACTAAGCCAAATGCTTTTATGAGAACCGGCGTAGCTGATTTCCGGCGAATCAGCTCGCCTACGCCTCCCCAGCCAGACTCGCTTTCAGCGAGACCAAGCTCTGGCCGGGTCCGTAGTTTCTCTACAAAGCATTTTGGCTTAGTTTATGGTTTATAAAAAAATAACCTCGCTTTTATTGAGGTTTTTTAATGCGATAAAATTACCGCTTACTGGTTCTTAATCTGCTTGATAAGATTTTCCGCTTCGGTTCGGAATGATGGAATTTCCTTTATCGCCCGTTTCAATGACTCAATCGCTTCCGCATTTCGGTTTGCCATAAGATAAGCGCCGGCTAAATTTTTATAATATTCAATATTTTTTGGATCAATTTTAACAAATGCCCTATAAACACCCGCCAAACGATCATAATCTTTAATACCGGAATAAACCTGAGATAAAATATTGTCGGCAACTTCTATCGTGCCGAATTCTTCTTTCAATAATTTATCCGCTTCCGCCTGCTGATGATTAAGAATGTAAACGGCTGACAAATTAATCCTTCCGCTGATAAAGCTCCTGTCATCATTAAAAGTTTTTTCCAAGACCTTGACGGCATTCTGATAATCTCCTTTTTGAATATAAACATCGGCAATCTCAAAATAAGTTTGCTGTTTTTTCGGAGACAATTCCAACGCCTTGTTAAAAGCCGCCAGAGCATTATCTGACAAACCCACTTTCTGATAAATAGCCCCTAAAAAGAGGTAAGCCCTTGCATCCAGCGGATTTTCATTCGCTCCCCTCTCGCCTTCCTGAATCGCCCGGCGCAAAACTTTATCCCTAAATGCCGCGTCAACATCCTGTAATCCGCCAATACCGGTAGCAAAACGAATAACCTGCTCTTTGATTTCTTCATTGCCAAGAGAATTATAAGTTAATGCCTTTTCATAATCAGAAAAAGCCCCCGCGTAATCCTGATTCTGAATTTTTATCGCATCCAATAAAAGAAGGTTTGCCTTAAGGGGCTTATAATTAATGAAATAAATCATCAGTATCAGCGGTATTAATAAAATTCCGGCCGTTATCGCCATATCGCTATCCGAATAACGTGGGACCGCATTATTCTGCGGAACTTTACCCGCGACATTGACAGCCGCGCCGGATGAAACATTCAACGCGTGAATATAAGCCAAAAGTGTAAAAAGACATATATAAGTTGCAATCTGATCAAAAACAAACAAATTCTGAGCCAAATAAACCAATAAAAGCGTAGTTAGCAAAATTGCGCCCTCAAGCGACAAATTCTTTTTCAGAAAATTTTTCCAAAGCAAATAAATCGCGGTTATTAAAACACTCAAATATCCCAATAATCCTAAAATCCCGGCATTGATCAGCCAGTCAAAAATTATATTATGCGACCGGTCAAACCATGGCTCCTGACGGTAAAGTTCCGGCTTATAATATTTGGCAAAAACAACTCCGTAATTTTCAGGTCCCCAACCCAACACCGGATGCTCTTTAAATCCCTCAAAGCTCATACTCCAAATAGTAAACCGGGAAGTAATGGTCCGTTCAGTAAAGGAAACGGAGGTCAAACGCGAAAGAACCGGATTAGTATTTATAAATGGCTTATCCCTAAAAAACCAAAAACCGAAACAAATCAGTAAAATTACAGGAACTGAAAAGATTACAACTCTTTTTATTAAAACTTCCTTGGAATTTTCCGGACGCTTTAAAATAAGATAAAGAATTCCAAAAATAATTATTCCCCCAAGGAGTCCCAATGCCGCCCCCCTCGTTGCCGTAAAATAAATAGTAACCAATGTCCAAAAAGACATCAGTCCATAAAACCATTTCTGCAATTTAGATTTTGATTCAAACCAAAGCAATAGACAAAAACCAAGAATAAAAACAAGATAAGCAGCCAAATAAGTAGGGTTCCCAATTGTGCCATCAGTTCTATTTGTCCCGCCTTGAGGAGATGCTAAAACGCCCATTTTCTGCAAAAACGCGTAAGAATTTTCATAAATACTGGCGATAATGAACAAATTCAAAAGAATATTCCAATCTTTCTTTTTGAACACATGCGCCAATACCAGAAAATAAGCAAAAAGATGGAGATAAGTAACCAGACCTTCCATTCTTTCATAATTTGACCAAAAACTCTTATACGGATTAACTCCAAAAATCGTAGCTAAAGTTACTATTAATATGAATATGCTCAATGCAATCAACAGTGCAGATTTTTTAGGCCGGTATTCTTTATAAAAAATCGCTAAAAATACCCAAGTAGCTAAAACAATCTCAACCAAAATCCGGAAAGCAAATGCTTTTCCGGTAATATACGGAAAAAACAGCACCCTTGAAACATAAAGCGGAATAAATGGGACTATAAAAAACCCGATTTTAATAATCCACAAAGCGGCCGATTTAAATGATGAGTTATTCATTAACAGTAATACTACCAATAATAAATTAAATTTCCTATAAAATCTATTTTATACTCCACCCTGGAAAACTTTTAAAAATTCCTTAAATGATATCCGCGTTGTTCTCCTAATTACCATATAATAAAATAATTGCAAAAATTTGACACCCATCATAAAACTTAAAATAAATAATCCGGGAATCTTTTTAACTGCGTCTCTTAATTTTTTTCCGGCATTAAACCAGCCGACGCCTTGATTCGGATTTAAAAGTATCTGTTTCAATCGATTAATGCCGAAATAAAAACTAAAATAGCTATATAAAATATCCCGACGTAATTCCTCCTCACTGCTTCCTGTGGAAACATAAGTAAACGGTATTTTTACAAATGGATTTTCAATGAAAGTAGAAACTGAAACAAAATTTTCATAAAGTCCCTGTATATTCAGCCGTCCCTCTCTCACGGCAATTTCATAAAGTTCAGTGCCCGGATACGGAGTTGCATTATTATATCTGACCATATCCAGCCCCAATTCTCGGCTCATTTTAACGCAATTCATCCTGTCTTCCCGCGTTTCCTCCGGAAAACCGTAAATAAAAGTGGCACTCACATGATACCCGATTTTTTTTGCCATTTTAACGGCATCAACACATTGAGCCACGGTCTCATCCTTTTTAATAATTTTCATTATTTTCTCAGAGGAAGTTTCCATCCCAAAGAATACGCTCCTAAAACTCGCATCGTAGAGCGCTTTTAATATTTCTTCATTTACATTATCGCCGCGCGCTTGGAAACTGAAAGTCATTTTTTTATGTAAATCACGTTTTTTTATTTCTTCAATAAGTGAAAATATCCTTTCTTTATTTACCAGAAGATTATCGTCAACAAACATTATAAAATTCTGGCCGTATTTTTTATTTAAAATTTCCAATTCTCCGGCTATTATTGATGCTGACCTATACCGATATCTTCTGCCCGTAGTAATACGATTACTGCAAAAAATACACCGATGAGGGCAACCACGCGAACTAACCACAAAACCAAGGTCGTAAAGCTTGTTTCCGGAGAAACGATGGTAAGGAAAAGACGGATAAGTATCAAAATCATCCACAATAAAATTAAAAGGATTGTGCAGAACTTTGCCACCGAATCTGTATGATAAGCCGGCAATTTTGGAGTAATCAGCCCCTGTCTTAAGGCAGCGATAAAGCTCCAACAAGGATTTTTCCGCCTCACCACGCAAAATAAAATCAATATGTGGATATTTCATAACCTCCTCAGGCATGGCCGTTGGATGTATTCCCCCAAATATCACAATTGAATCAGGATAAATTTCTTTCAATTTTTTAGACAAATCAATCGCGCTCTTTAACGCGGCAGTGAGAACGCTAAATCCGAATATATACGGCTTAGCGGCCTTATCTGTATACTCTGATATTTTTTTCAGAACATCATCTTCAACCTGCTCATCCAAGATTGCGACATCGATTCCTTCGCGCTCCATAGCTGCCGCCAAACAGCCAATGCCAATAGGCACAGATATCGGCAAAAATGGCTGAAATATCTTTAATGCATTTTTAGGAGAAGAATTGATTAAAATCAT
>JBBUBH010000078.1:0-2984 GCA_038078395.1 Patescibacteria group bacterium | reverse complement strand
TAGGGTATATAAATGATAGGCGTGACGGGTATTTAATTCAACCGGTGCTGGCAGAAAAACCGGCAAATTTTTGAAAGCATCGTTGTATCTATTCCAGATTTCCTCCCTGCGCTTCCAATAACCGCCGATTCTCTTTAATTGATGTATGCCGATAGCCGCCTGAAGATCCATCATATTATATTTAAAACCAGCTTCAACTACCTGATAATGCTTGTAACCCTCATCGCTAAAACGCTTCCATGCGTCCTTGCTCATGCCATGTAAAGCTAAAATCTTTATCTTATCCGCATATTCTTCATTATTAGTAATTGCCATACCGCCCTCTCCGGTAACTATATTTTTTGTAACGTAAAAACTAAAACAGCCAATATCCCCAAAGGTACCGACTTTTTTTCCTTTATATTCAGCTTCAATAGCGTGGGCGCAATCTTCAATTACCTTCAAGTCATACTTCCGCGCGATTGCCATGATCGCGTCCATATCGCAAGGCCGACCGGCAAAATGAACCGGAATAATCGCTTTTGTTTTAGAAGTGATTTTCTTTACTATTTCTCTCGGATCAATATTCATGGTATTCTGATCGCAATCAACAAAAATCGGGATTCCGCCGGCATGAATCACCGCGTTTGCAGTTGCCGCAAAAGTCATTGTCGGCACAAGCACTTCGTCGCCTCTTTTAATGCCGACCACCTTCATCGCCAAATGCAACGCAGCGGTGCAAGAATTCAAGGCTACCGCAAATCCGGTTCCCTTATACGCCCCAAAATCTTCTTCAAATTTTTTTACTTTTGGACCTGTCCCCAACCAACCACTTTTCAAACAATCAACAACCTCGTCTATTTCCGGCTGTTCAATCAAGGGATTTCCAAATACCAAGAAATCTTTTCTCATATTTTCTCCCCTTATCGGGCAATCAAAATACTATTAATAATAAAACCTCTAAAAAAGCACATATGTTTTTTTTGACTATCTAAGCTGTTTCAATGCTTTAATTTCCATAAGTTGTTCCTTCAAAAAATCTTCTGGCAAATTGTCCAGGCAAAAATATTTTCCATTTTTTAATTTAACCGCGGAATGGGCCGTAAAAAGCAAGGTAATCCCATTTCCCCGAATATCTTTTTGGCTAAAATAATTTTGGAATTTCACTCCTGTTAAATTTTTCGGTCCCAGTCCCAACTCTTTTTTTGCCGCTCGATAGAACGTTTTAATAGGCTTTTCATGATAAATCAAAATACTGCCGGGCATATGCCAGCCCCTGTAAAATTCGTCGTTCCGATAAGTCAAAAACAAATGATCTTTATCTTTCATTAGGGCGATATCCACTGCTACCATCGGCACGGACTTGCACAAAACAATAAAAACCGGGTAAGGAGCCGGCAGTTTTACCCTACTTAATAATCTTACCAGTTTTTTTTCTTCGGATTTTGTCAGCTGATTATTTTTGGCCATTTTCATATTTTTTATAAAAATCAATGATTAAATTCTGAAAATTTTCCATATATTTTTTTAATGAAAAAGATTCCACAATTCCCCCCCCTCTCTCTCCCATTTCTTTCCTGAGCGGCTCATTTTCCAAAAGCAGATTTATTTTTTGCGCCAATCCCTCGGCATCTTTCGGCTCCACCAAAAAACCATTCTCCATATCACGGACAAACACCGGAATCTCACAGATATTGCTGGCAACAACCGGTTTTTTAAGTTGCAATGCTTCCATGATGGCAATCGGCAAATCAGTCCACACCGCCGGATCAACATACACATCAGCCAGGGGCAAAACATCCCGGATATCCATTTTTCCCGGCAACAAAACTCTGTCTTCTAACTTTAAACTTCTGACTTGTGACTTTAAACTATTTTCCAATGGTCCCCATCCAACAATCACAAAATAAGTATCGGGGAATTTTTCCAAAACTTTTTTTGCGGCTTCAATCAGATATTTATGGCCTTTTTCTTCAACCAGCCGGCTCACAGTCAAAACAACTTTGGCGTCCTCCGGAATTTTCAATTCCCGCCTTACAGTATTGGGATTTTTCCAGGAAGTAGAACTTCGGCTGGCCCCGCCTTGCGGGGCTATTTGCGAAGCCACCGAAGTTTCACTTCCTGGTTTGGCCCTGGACATATCCAAAAGCGGCGGAATGTAAAGAAGTAAAAATTTTTCCAGCGGAATATTTTCCTGTTTTGCGGTAAATACTCTGGCCGCATCAGAATCAACTATAATTTTATCCGTCCAATAAGAAAGAATTTTATCCGCAATAATCTGCCACCTATGCTTATCGGGATAAATATTGTGCTCATAGCTTACAATCACCGGAATGCCGGCTAAAATCGCTGCCGTTCTCACAATCAGATTTGCGGAAAAGAGCGAAGTTATTACCGCGTCAAATTTTTCTTTTTTCAAAAATTTAAAAAGCCGGAGCCATTCCATAAAATCAAACAAGGAGCGAAAATTTAGTCTTTTCCAGCGCTTATTATCCAAATTAACTTGTCCGGAGAAACTGTCTTTCTGTTCAGAAAATAAAGTCAATAAATACGGATTAAATTTATTTTTATCAATAGCTGATAACTGATTAACCAATAATTTTTCCGCCCCGCCAACACTAAGCCGGCCGATAGCGAAAAGAACCTTTAATTTACGCGTAGAATTCATTTTTTTATATAATTATATAACTCTCAATACTCTTAAAAAGAAACCCCCGCAATGCGGGGGTTTATGTACTCTATTAACTGTGCTTACTTAAAAAATCTCTGAAAACTTCCTTGATATAATCGACCATTTCCAAAGACATGCCGTGATGCGCTCCGATTACCAGAGAATCTTCCATAATCTTATCGGCATTAATCAGGCTTCCAACTACGCGATGAGGAACATTCCTATACGCCGGATGACGCAGGACATTGCCGGCAAATAAGAGGCGTGTCTGGATATTACGGTCTTCCAAAAACTTAATCAGTTCAAATCTTTTAAACGGGGCGCCATCCCTGAT
>JBBUBH010000077.1:0-1704 GCA_038078395.1 Patescibacteria group bacterium | reverse complement strand
TGGCAGTACACAACCTTCCCAAGGTTGGGGCGCCGGTTCGATTCCGGTATTCCGCTCAAAATTTGATTTATTCTTTATTTAGAGGCAATATTCAATCAAACAGCACATTCCTAATAGAAATGAGGGGGAAATGCGGGTAAAAAGATATCTCACTCTGAAAGAATTAAAAGAAATGGGAGCTTGCCCTCCCGCTATGCGAGAATTCCGGAAGAGTTTTGGCGCCAGAGCCACTGTTTCTCAAGTCGTAAAAAGATTGCACGAGTTGAAGGCGGATGCTTGGGAAATTTGGTTGTTAAGCCAGACACTGGAATTGACCGCGTCTGCGCTTAAATACGGGGCTAATGTCCATGTTGGAAATGATAGTTTTTTGCATAGGGCTAAAAATCTTGGTTGCGTAGAAATGCTTAAAATTCTTAAAATGGCGCTGATAAAATCAAAAAAGGGCTAAGAATGGTTTTGTATAAAAATAATTGCCGCCAAAGCGAAAGCTGGGGCGGCTTTTTATATAATTGGCAGTACGCTTATTTTATAGTAAAATTTAATTAACCAGGAAGTGAAACTTCAGTGGCTAAAAGCAAAAAACGCCGTTAGAAACGGCGTAGCTGAAGTTCTACTTCCTGGTAAATTTAAAAAGGCATTATCAACAGGCGCCACCTTAGCTCAGCGGCAGAGCAGACCCTTCGTAAGGGTAAGGTCCTCGGTTCAAATCCGAGAGGTGGCTCATAAAAATTTAAAATGCAAAAATCAAAATGAAAAATAAATTAGAATTTTCCAAGGAAGCAAAAAATTTAAAACCCGGCATTTATGAACATTATAAAGGCAATAAATATAAAGTTTTAAGTGTTGGCAGACACAGCGAGACTTTGGAAGAATTAGTTATTTATCAAGCTCTATACGGAGATTTTGGCATTTGGGTTCGTCCGTTTAAGATGTTTACTGGAACTGTAAAAGCGGAAGGAAAAGAAATGCCAAGATTTAAATATTTAAGCGATAAATAATTTTTTATGACTTTTGACTTTACGGACTTTATAGACTTTTAACTTATAATATGTTCCATTCATTAAAAGAAAAATACGATAAGGGGCATGCGCATATTTCCATTTTTCCGGGAGTGGGCGGAGAAGACGCAAAAGATTGGGCGAACATACTTTTAAGTATGTATGTCAAATACGCGCAGAAACGCGGATGGAAAATTGCGCTGATTGACGATCTGGCCATTGATGTTCGGGGCGAATTCGCTTTTGGAAATTTAAAAAAAGAATCAGGCGTGCACCGATTGGTAAGGATTTCTCCTTTTGATTCCAAGAAATTGCGCCATACTTCTTTCGCGCTTGTTGAAGTCGTGCCTGAATTGCCGGAATTCGAAGCAAAAAGTTTTGTCATTCCGCCGGAAGATCTGAAAGTGGAACTCAGTCGTTCCAGCGGGCCTGGAGGCCAGAATGTCAATAAACGGGAAACAGCGGTCAGGGTTGTTCATTTGCCGACTGGGATAAGCGCCGCGTCCCAAAATGAGCGTTCGCAGCCCCAGAATAAAGAAAAGGCAATATCATTACTGAAAGCAAAATTATTTAAGATTTTGGAAGAACGGCAGGAAAAAGAATTAAAGAATTTGCGAACCCAAGTAAAGCCGGAATGGGGGAATCAGATCCGTTCCTATGTTTTACATCCTTATAAGCAAGTAAAAGACCACAGGACCGGTATTGT
>JBBUBH010000076.1:0-2835 GCA_038078395.1 Patescibacteria group bacterium | reverse complement strand
GTCCTAAGCCATGCGCGTATATCAGTTCCGCCACGGGAGCATTTATTTCATAATAGCTAACTTTTCATTTATTGAAAATGTCATATTAAATTTTAAATTTAAAAAATAGCGAGTGATTTATCTGTTATGCGGCAACTACGGAGCCCTGAAATGTTTGGATTTTTGCGAAGCAAAAAATTTCAGGGCGAGGCGTAGGCGGCGCCGACCGCAGGAGCCGGTGAACGCCGGTGCCGGTAAGCAGATAAATTGCGAGCGGAAAGTTGACAATTGATTTTCTTTATGCTATTTTATGAATAGCATAAGTCCTTGATTTACGGGACTGATTGACTTCAAAAAAGGAGGGTGAAAATGACTGCGATAGCGATAATTGTCTTACTCGTTTCGTTGATATTTTTTTGCCTGATATCCGTTGAAGCATACACTGGGGTGATAATCGTTAACAGAATCTCCGGCGCGATGCGTTCTACCGGACCTGGCTGGAGCCGTATTTGGCCTTGGGAAAAAGCGGTTGAGGGATCCGAGATATCTTTAAAGAAAAGCAACCATGTTTTTGAGTCCGATTTTGAGACTCAGGACGAGGCGACTATCTCTTTGAAAGTATCTTTTGATTATATGCCATTGGAAACTAATCTTGTTGAATTCCAGCGTTTCGGTTTTGATGATCGGCTTTCAGGAATCAAAGAGCGCATTCGGTCTATTCTAAGCATTGAGGTCCGCAAATTGAAGGATCGCGATGCCGTGATGGATCAATTGAAGGCGCTTGGAGAATCAGCGAAGAAGATATTTGAAGCGTCGATTTCAGAGAGCGGAAAGCCCATTGAGCAATATTATGGAACGAATCTTTCGGCGCTTATGATTTCCGATGCCGCTCTGCCTCAGATTGTGAAGGATGCGACCGCCAAGAAGGAAGCGCAGGAAAAAGAAAATGAGATGCGGAAAATGGATATGGATAATATCAAAAAGATGGCCAAAGAACTTGTTGCGGCATCCGGGGGTTCTCTGCCTTTTGAAGAAGCTCTCCGGCGCATTCAGATTCAATTCGGCAAGGTAAAAGATGAGAATAAAACTTACGGCTTGAATAAGGGAACGCAAGAAATTATTGTGGCGGCGCTGAAGGAGGTTTTCGGTGGCAAATAAATCCGAGCCGAAAGTGAAGATGTTCCGCGATAGCGGAATTTTGCGGACAATTATCATTTCAGTGCTTTTAATTCTGGTTTTATTGTTTGCGCTAAAGAATCTTTCTGATTTTTCCGGCGGTTCTGTATCTGAGGAAAATATCTGTTCTGGAGTGGAAGATATTTACGTGGCAAGCGGAGAGAAAAAGAGCATCCGCCTTCATTCCTGCTGGTCGGGTGTCATAGGGACGGAATATAATAAGCATCGCATTGTGACCGCTGACGGAGATTTTGAAAGATGCATTTGGGATAGGGAAAGAGAAAGATGTTTAGTAATAACTTCCGGAAACAGCCATCATTATCGCGAGTATGGAGTAATTAACACCAACTTATTCCGATTGCGAAGTCTGCAGGATGGCGAAAATTGCGCCACAATCGCAGTTAAATGAACAAACAAAAACCCGCTGGGCATAGCTCAACGGGTTTTTTATTTATGCTCCCAATAAATTAGCCACAATATACCTCATGCTTCCGGCGAGCAAAGCGACCGCTATTGCCACTATGGAATAAATCAATTGATTGTGAGCTTTGGAAACTTTTTCAGTGTCTCCCGCGGCAGTGAGATAAAGATAAGCGGCCCAGAAAATGAAAAGCACGGCGGCAACGAAGAATATTCCCATTACCCAGTTGACGATCCTAACGATAACCGTATTGACATCGTTTATTGAAGTTATTCCAGTTTGCGGCGGATTAAGGCCCGGAATGTTCATTTGCGCGAATCCTATAATAGGAAGGGCAAGTAATGCTATATAAATTATTTTTTTATTCATGTTTTGATTGCGATTGAATAATTACGTAAGTTATTCAATTATGTTTTGTTTGATTTCCGACCTTTCATAGACCGATGCGAAACTACAAATATCATGCGAATCTACAAATAATTTATTCGCGGTATTTTTTCCTGTTGGCAGGCGCATAGTTTTCGCATTGTCTGCATTGTGTTATTTATTATAAATTAAATTTTACCCTACGCCAAGTATATCTTTTATGATGTAAGCGATTCCGGTGGAAATAAGCAATAATCCATATCCGATGATTGCATAAGTTATAGTATGCCTTCCCTCGGTAACTTTATCGGGGGTGCTGCCCGCGAACATTATTTGGAAAGCCCCGATTAAAATCATAAGCGTGAGAATCGGGGCGCCTATTATAATGAGCCATCTGTTAATTTTCGCTATAAGGTCGGCAAAAGTGCTGACGCCCAGCGGATTTGAAATTGATATTTTTTGGTTTGATTGGCTGTTTTGACTGACTGGTGTTTCTCCTAATCCGCCTTTTCCAGCGGGTGTTGGGTTGATTGAAGTTGTTGGCGGACAGGATTTGCCATCCGGCACAAATGAACCGTCCGGACAGGAAATTCCAAAAGTTGTGGGCGGTATTAGTAAATAAAATACTATTAAAAATGCGACTGGTAATATTGGGAATTTTTTTATGTTCATATATTTTTTATTTATTATTAATTTGTTTGTTGTCAATTATTTTAATTCTAATGTTCGGAGGTTCGACCTCCTGCGGGAGGTCGAACCTCCCCTAATTGCTTATTTTAATATACACTCTATTTCGCTCCAAGGAAGCTTGGAAGACGAACCGCTGAGGAATTGCATTATTGTTCCGACAATAACCCACGAACTTAAGGCGATTGCCGCTCCGATGACGGAGT
>JBBUBH010000075.1:0-3834 GCA_038078395.1 Patescibacteria group bacterium | reverse complement strand
CCGTTTACACAAACTCACGATTTTTTCCATTAAGTTTTCCATAATAAAAAGAATAACAAAAAAATAAATAAAAAACCACTTCCATAAAATGGAATAACTTAAAAACTTTCGACTTCTGACTTTAGACTTTTGACTACTTAAGGTTGCACCACCCCCACTTGTCCGCTGACAGTGACATCATCGGGAAGGGCAGTATTAACGGAAATATCATTATTCAAGACTTCCTGACCGGTAAAATCATCCGTCCCCTTCACATGAGTATCGCCGATAAGAACCATATATTTCCCTACCTGGCTTGCCGATGGAACCGCTTCCACTTGAAAAATCGCTTCAACCGGATCGCCGACAACCCCTTGATTCGCCCGAACCCGGCTTACATTCCAAATAACCAGATTCCGCTGGTTGTCATAAGCGGGAACTGTCCCGGCGTTGCTTTTCGGCTCGCCTATTAACTTAACATTTTCGCCCAATGGAGCGCTTACTTCAATATTAGAAATATCCGAAGCATAACCCTTCAACGCCCAATGAATTGTAAAATCAGTCGCCTGCCCGGCTTTTGGAGGAACTGGCCCGCGATTTAAAATCCCAGATTCCGCATCGCGGAAAAATCCCTTGGCGTCAACCGTCAAATTTCCTCTCACTTTTGTTTCAACTCTTGCCTTGCTAAAAATCTTGGAATCCATTCCTTTTGACTCCGCCTCGGCTAAAATCTGCAGCAAAAAATTCTTGTCACTGAGCCGGCGGATAGGATAAGCGTCTTTTGTTTTTATGCTGAAATTCACCGCTCCGGCGCTGCCCGCCTGCACCACGGAAAGCAATGGCATGTTCGCGGAATTCCAAATAAGCATATTGTCCGCCGAACGGAAATTTCCCGACGCCTGAAGCGAGCCGAGATCAAACATTTCCCCGGCAATCTGCGCGCGCAATACGACATCTTTCAAATTCTGATCGGTGTTATTCACATAACCAACCGTATAATTCAGCGTGTCCCCGGCTCTTGAAACATATTCCTGGCCATTGGCTAAACTGACAGACAAAGACAGGGGCGAAGAAGAAATCGCCGCCGACGCGGTTTTTTCATCAATGACATACGACCGGCCGAAATCGTTCAAAGAAAGGAATGACTTGAATTCAAAAACATCTTTTTCTGCGCCGACAATGCTTCCTTTGATTTTAAATTCCCCTTCCGAATTTTTGCGGAGTTCGCCGAGCTTCCAGATATTATTCGCCTCATCCGGCTTCAAAGTCGCGCTGGCAAAAGAAAAACCCGGCGGATATTCCAGTTTCAATTCCAAATCAGAAAAATCAGTTTCTGAAACATTGCGGTACGAAACTCCGATTTCAAACTCCTCGCCGCTGACCGCCGCTTCCGGAACTTTCATTTCCACAGCCACCCCCGAAATTCCGACATTAACGTCAAAACTTTGGCTTTTTTCAAAACGCGCGCTCAAAGCGGCCGGTGAATAAGCCAAAACCGCCTTTAATTTGCCTGCCTGCGCAGGCAAATCCGCCTGCCCTCCTTGATAAAGAAAAATAACTTTATAAGTTTCCTGTATCAAACTGCCGGCGCCGACATTGCCCAATGATTTATTGTCAATTGTTTTTTGCGAATCGCTTCCGAAAAATGCCGCGCCTTCCGGCAGAACAAAAGTCAAAATAGCATCTTGAAGCACCGCTCCGGAATTATTTGTAAAATTAACTCTTATGTCATAAGGGACGCCACGCATTATTTCTGTTGGCGCGTCAATCTGGAAATCCAGTCCGGAATTACTGCTGTATCGCCAAATATAAAAGCTGCAAATCAGACAAATCGCGACTAAAAAAATAATTAATAATGATTTCAATTTCATATTTTAAATAAATCTTCTTTTATTATCGGCGTTGTGAACATGCAACTTTGGCAGACGAACATATTATTTTTCGAATAAAAATATTCCGGCGCTGATTTGGAACACAACTCACAGCTCGCAAAACTGGCGCCAAATCCCAAAAATTCAAGAGTTTCCTGAATTGAAGACTTTACCCCCTCAATCCTGATTTTATGCAAGAAATTCCAGAGATCATTATCCGGCGCGCCATTGGGAACCGCCCGGCTTATAAAATAAGAAGTTTTAAGGGCATTCCTGAAATTTTCTTCATTGCCGCTATTATGGCCCTTTTTACTTTCAATTAAAAGAGCATCGGTAATCTGCAATCCCCTGCCTTCTGAAATATTGTCCGCTTTTGAAACCAGCCGGACATTCAGATAATCAAGCGGTTCAAGATGAGAAGCCAGCTTAGAAACAATTTTCCTGATGCCGGTGGCTTTGGCGATTACTTTTCCAAAATCTTTCGTGTATAAAAAAATTCGGCTATCAGCTTCGCCTAAATCTTCTTTGTCCAAAACAATCGCTTCTGTAATGACCTCTATAGCCATTATTAAATTATAATTTATTTTTTTATAAACATAAAACACTTAAAATGTCTGGTTTTACATATAAGACCAGACATTAATAAAAAAAACCCGCCAGAGGTCCGAGGACATGGCGAGCTTAAGTTAAACATAATTTACAAACTCTATGGGACGTCAGAATGAGATGAAATGTCGGAATCAAAAGAGCTCCAAGTCCCCATAAGAGGATTAAAGCTATTAACAAAACACTCTATTCTCGACATGGGATATAAGACATGGATAGTTATTCCTATTTTCCTGGCAAGACGATTGCGTGCGTACCCGCAATCACCGACACCGGTAATTTCAACGATAATTTCCTCTCCTAATCCATATTTCATCAAATCAGAAGGAAAAAGCACCACCATATCATTTTGATCAGTAATCTTTGGAAGCAATCCGGCCATTCCGATGACAACATCCACGATTTCCTTATAGAGCTTTCGCAATTTCTCTTCTTTTTGATCTGGAAGGCACCATACTTTGATGACTATCATCTGTTTTCACCCTCCCTTTTTGTAAATGTACAGCTTTTTCAGCTCCATTACAATATATCAAATTTTAACTATTCTGTCAAGCCCGACAAAAAATCAGCGTTTCTGCTGATTTAAATTTGTGCTCTATTCTTGAAATAACGCAAACCTGCTTTCGGCGCACAATTTTAAGATTTAAGCCGAATACCAACTTTTTCGGCAACTTGAAAAATCCACCGCTCCAAACGATCAACTTTTCTCGCAAGCATCAACATTTCCTGGAAATAGGTGTCCGCTTTTTTGGCATAAGCATCAACCGCTGATTGAATTTGCCGAACACCGCCATGTATTTCACTAAACTGTTTATCATTCTTTTTTTCAATTCTAAAAATTTCTTTAAGAATAATATCAATTCTTTTTTCTAAATCATTTTGAACCAACTTTGATTTTTGTTTCATATTATTCATAATAACATCCGAAATTAGAATTACAAGCGAACAAAATTAAAAAGTAATTTCGTGCCAGAGGTGGGAGTTGAACCCACAAGCCTTTCGGCACACGATTTTGAGTCGTGCATGTTTGCCAATTTCATCACTCTGGCATTATTGTTTTTCGTAATTTGTATTATAATTCTATTATGCTTATGAATCAACCCGGAGAACAATCAAAACTTCCCGACCCGATTTTCCATATTGAAACGGATAAAATAAAACCCAATCCTTACCAGCCGAGGAAAAATTTTGACGAAGAGGCGCTGAAAGAACTGGCAAATTCAATCAGGGAATTCGGCATCCTGCATCCGCTTATCGTAACCAAAATAGAAACTCCGACCGAATTCGGAACCAGCGTTGAATATCAGCTCATTTCCGGAGAACGCCGGCTTATGGCCGCCAAACTTGCCGGGCTGGAAAGAGTTCCGGCGATAATAAA
>JBBUBH010000074.1:0-3181 GCA_038078395.1 Patescibacteria group bacterium | reverse complement strand
CTGTAAAAATTTTATCTGTGCTCATCCCACACATAACTAAGACTGCGGCAAAGCCGTAATTTTAAAAGTTAATGTCGCACCTTTTGTTTTATTAATTATCATAATATTTCTATTGTTACCTGATATTTTATGGTCTTAGTTATGTGTGGGATTATTGGAATCTCCGATGAAGCGCAATACTTTGGACCATTCCGACTAAAAAAGAATTAATCAATAAATTTGATCCGCCATAGCTTAAAAACGGAAATGAAACGCCGATAACCGGCAAAAGCCCCAGGCACGATCCGACATTAAGGACAAAGTGGAGCAAAAAAAGCAAGGAAGCCCCTAAACAGATAAATCTGGAAAAATTATTGTCGGCAAAAATTCCTATTTTTATTATCCTGAAAATCATCGTAAAAAAAACGGCGAGTACTGCTAGCGCTCCCAGCAATCCCCATTCTTCGGTAAATGAAGAAAAAATAAAATCCGTCTGAGCTTCCGGCAAAAATCCGAGCTGTGATTGCGTTCCCTGCTTAAAACCCTTGCCAAAAAATCCGGCCGAACCTATGGCTATTTTTGATTGAATGACGCTGTAATTAACTCCCAACGGATCACGTTCCGGATGAAAAAGCGCGGAAATCCTGTCTTTCTGATAATTTTCCAAAAAACCATTCCACATAAAAACAAAGATGGCGGAAAAAATAACCGCAGCCGCCAAAAGATGCCTCCATTTTATTCCGCATACCAGAAGATAACAAAACCAAATTCCGAAAAGAATAAGGGCTGTGCCCATATCCGGCTGAATTACCACAAAAAACAACGGAATAACCAAATAGGCAAAAGATAAAAATAAATTTTTAAAATGCGCTATTCCTGTATGCCCTTTCGCAAAGAAACTTGAGTACAAAAGAATAAGCGCGAATTTTGCCAATTCCGACATTTGGAATTGAAAAGGACCAATCACTATCCAAGCGCGTACGCCCCTGATAGTCGGAGCAATAAAATAAGTAAGTGCCAAAAACACGATTGCTATGACATAAATTCCGCGGCTGAACCATGGACGGGCCGCAAACGGCCTCCAGTCAAAATTAGCAACTGAAATTATTATCCCGAAACCAAGCAAACACCAAAGCAGCTGCGGCCCCGCCAAATGAGGCGCGGTGCTGGTAAGCGACAATAATCCCGCCGCCATCAAAAAAACAATCGATAAATTCAGCGGCCAATCCAATCTTTTTATTTCCATTTTAATTTATTTCAACGCTTCAATGACCGCGCTTTTAACCGTCGCATTTAAATCTATGTTTTTAATCGCATCTTTATTTATAGGAATAAAGATATTAAAATTCCAAGTCCCAAACGGCCCGATTTTGGATTCCGTTTTTGAAACACCGACTCTTCTTCCTGCATTATCAACTGCAAAAGCCGAAACTATGGCGCGGGAAAATTCCAAACTCTTACCGTTCATAACATAACCACTGACAACTATCTGATTATTTTCAATTTTTGCTGAAATATTTTCCAATTTAGGAATATCCGCAAAAAAATCTTTTTTATTATCCCATTTTATATCTCCCGGATTAATCAGCTTTATTTCTGCCCTATCCGGAATGCCGTTAGTTATGCCGATTCCCGCTTCAATAATATTTTTGTTTTCTCCCGAATAAATAAAATCTGATCCCCTCTTTGAAATAAGCAATCTGCCGGAGCTGTCATAAAAATTAACTTCGTAACCAAAAGATTTTGTTCCGTAATCAGCATTCAGATTTTTAACTTCCGCAACAGCCGAAAAAACCCGGTCATCGCCAAAAAATTCCGCGCTGCCGGCAGAAAGCGGTTTAAGGCCTTGAACCTCGCAAGAAATGCATGACCCGCCGCAATCAATGCCAGTTTCCTCCTGATTTTTTTTGCCATCAAAACAATTCGGCGCCGGCTTGAACTCAAAAGAATAGACCAGCCAAATCAAGCTGACTAAAATAGCCAAATAAAAAAATCCGTATAAAAATTGCTTTAATAAACGCATATATCAAAATTATAGCTTAATTTTATCCATAAATAAAAATACGCTCTTGATTGCCGGCATACCCTACTTTCTCGGTCCCCGAAGGAACTAATATCATCAGGTTTAAACGCTTTCACTTCTCTGTTCGGAATGGGAAGAGGTGGGTCACGTTTAAATAAAACACCAGCAAACAACAACGTATTTTTTAAGCAAATTTTATATTGAATACTAATTTAAGGAGTTAGAAGCGTCCCTTTGTGCAAATGCAACGATTCAATCAATCATTGGATTTGTACAAAGGGCGCGACGGTCTATTAGTACTCCTCGGCTAAAACTCTTACGAGCCTTACACCTAGAGCCTATCAACGTAGTAGTCTTCTACGGACCGTGCACTCTCTGTACAAATGTTTCCACAGAATTGAAATCATTGATTTTGCATTAAGTTCGAGGCGCGGAGAGGAAATCGCAGCTTTTGCTGCCTTTCCGAACCGCAACGATGAAATTAATCAAAATCAAGATTCCCGAAGGGTAAGAAAATTTTGGCTAAATTCTTCGTTATGCCTCCTCGTCGTAGCCCCAGCTACTGACTCGTCGGTATGCCTTGAATTTATCTCAAAATTTTTCTTATCAATTCGTGAAAATATTTGTACAGAGAGTGCTACACCTAATCTCGGGATTGGCTTCGTGCTTAGATGCTTTCAGCACTTATCCGTTCTGAGCAATAGCTAACCAGCGCTTCAGTTGGTACCAAAGCTGGTAGACCAGAGGCTCATTCAACCCGGTCCTCTCGTACTGGGGTCGACTTCCCTCAAGTGTTAAACGCCTGCAGCAGATAGAGACCAACCTGTCTCACGCATGTTTTGCTTCGCAAAACCGCAGAACAACGCAGACTTTACGCTGAACTACGCAGAAATTTTACGAAACTATCTCCCGTATTACTACGGGCATGGACTATACCACCATCTCGCCTCCGGCGAGAACGCTGATTTGCGCAGATTACTACGCTGATTTGCGCAGATATTTTTATTTATCTGCGATTATCTGCGTCTTAACCTGCGATTATCTGCGATCTTGTCGTAGACAAGATGACTGACGTTTTACCGAGCATATAAATATTATGTGCTTGGTCCGCCGCTTTTTATAAAAGCGGACAAGTCTCTACGGGGTTATTTGCTCAAATTTTTGGATTCGTCAATGACC